>NZ_JBHFKT010000011.1:0-129338 GCF_042879335.1 Photorhabdus sp. RM96S
CAAAAGCGCAAGCACTTTCCTGTTACCGCTCGACTTGCATGTGTTAGGCCTGCCGCCAGCGTTCAATCTGAGCCATGATCAAACTCTTCAATTCAAAGCTTGATGCTCAAAAAATCCTACCGTTAGTTCGTAATGAATTAACTGTTGTTCACTCTTCAAGACTTTAAAACGTATTTTTTTGTGATACGGTCTTGTGAGTGCCCACACAGATTGTCTGATTAATTGTTAAAGAGCAGGCTGAAATAAAACGTGATATTCTCGTTCAGCCGGGCTGCGTATACTACGCTTTTCGCCCGCAGAGTCAAGCGCTTATTAGCTTTTTCTCTGCCCGACCTCACAATGTTTATCAGCGTTGTGTCGGTCAGTGGTGGCGCATTATAGGGCGTTCTTTGGCGCTGGCAAGCGTTTATTTGCAAAAATAATTCATCCGAACACCAATTAAGCAAAAACAGTGCTAAATTGCGATTTAATGCGCAAAATGATAAAAAAAGAGGCAGTTTCCTGCCCCTCATTTCTCGTTAACTTTACTCTCTCATTAAAATATACAGTTATTGCTTTGCGACGATATGGCTATTTTCCACATCCAGAGTAACTAGTTTTCCTGGCAATAGTTGGCCGGAAAGTATCTTTTGAGCTAATGGATTTTCGATTTCCTGCTGGATAGCTCGCTTCAATGGCCGTGCACCGTAAACAGGATCGAACCCGACTTCTGCCAACATTTCCAACGCTTGCTGAGTAATCGTCACCTGATAACCACGTTCTTCTAGACGTTTGTACAAACGTTGCAATTGGATATCTGCAATCGCTGATAAATGTCGACGCCCTAATGGGTGGAACACAACAGCTTCATCAATACGGTTAATAAATTCAGGTCTGAAATTATGGCTAACAATTCCCATCACTATATCTTTCATTTCATCATAATTTAGACTACCAAAACGCTCTTGGATCATGTCCGACCCGAGATTAGAAGTCATGATTACAACCGTGTTACGGAAATCGACAGTACGACCTTGCCCATCAGTCAATCGACCATCATCCAGCACCTGCAATAAGATATTGAATACATCTGGGTGCGCTTTTTCCACTTCATCAAGCAAAATAACGGAATAAGGTCGACGACGAACAGCTTCTGTTAGATAACCACCTTCTTCATAACCAACATATCCCGGCGGTGCTCCTACTAACCGTGATACGGTATGTTTTTCCATAAATTCAGACATATCGATACGCACCATTGCATCATCGCTGTCAAACAGGAAATTTGCTAACGCCTTGCACAACTCAGTTTTACCAACACCAGTTGGACCAAGGAACAAGAATGAGCCAATCGGACGGTTTGGATCAGCTAATCCAGCACGACTACGGCGAATCGCATTAGATATTGCATCGACTGCCTCATCCTGACCAATAACACGTTTATGCAGCTCTTGCTCCATGCGCAACAGTTTATCTTTTTCACTCTCAAGCATTCTGGCAACAGGAATACCCGTCCAACGAGCAAGAATTTCTGCAATTTCTGCATCGGTAACTTTGTTACGAAGCAGTTTCATATGCTTACCTTCAGCTTGTGTGGCTGCGGCAAGTTGTTTTTCCAATCCAGGTATTTTTCCATACTGAATTTCAGACATCTTCGCTAAATCACCACTGCGGCGTGCCTGTTCTAAACTGATACGGGCATTTTCCAATTCCGCTTTTATGTGCTGAGTACCCGTAAGTACTGCTTTTTCAGCTTTCCATTCTTCTTCTAGTTCAGAATATTCGCGTTCTTTTACGAGCAGCTCTTCATTAAGCATTTCAAGCCGTTTTTTACTGGCATCATCAGACTCTTTTTTCAGCGCCTGCTGTTCCAACTTCAATTGGATAACCCGACGTTCCAGACGGTCCAGCGCTTCCGGTTTTGAATCCATTTGCATACGTAAACTGGCACCCGATTCATCGATCAAGTCGATAGCTTTATCTGGCAACATGCGGTCTGAGATATAACGATGAGATAATGTTGCTGCCGCGACAATTGCAGGGTCGGTAATTTGTACATGATGATGTAACTCATAACGTTCTTTCAGACCGCGCAAAATAGCGATAGTGTCTTCTACGGAAGGTTCTGCAACATAGACTTTTTGGAAACGGCGTTCCAGCGCTGCATCTTTCTCAATATATTGACGATATTCATCCAGTGTTGTTGCACCAACACAGTGAAGTTCACCACGGGCCAAGGCTGGTTTTAACATGTTACCAGCATCCATTGCCCCATCAGCCTTACCTGCACCAACCATAGTATGCAATTCGTCAATAAACAGAATGACATTGCCTTCCTGTTTAGCAAGGTCGTTCAACACACCTTTCAAACGCTCTTCAAATTCACCACGATATTTAGCCCCTGCTAACAGCGCTCCCATATCCAAGGAAAGAACTCGCTTATTTTTAAGCCCCTCAGGAACTTCACCATTAATGATCCGTTGAGCAAGCCCTTCCACAATGGCTGTTTTACCAACCCCAGGTTCACCAATTAAGACCGGGTTATTTTTAGTACGGCGTTGTAATACCTGAATGGTGCGGCGAATTTCTTCATCACGGCCAATTACCGGATCAAGTTTGCCTTGTTCAGCATGTTCAGTCAGATCAATAGTGTATTTTTTCAGGGCCTGGCGTTGATCTTCCGCTCCCTGATCATCAACTTTTTCACCACCACGCATTTGTTCTATTGCCTTAGTGATTTTTTCTTTTGTTGCGCCAACAGCTTTCAATATGTCACTTAATGTGCCACGTTCTTCCAATGCTGCCAGAACAAATAATTCAGAGGAGATAAAATTATCCCCGGCTTTTTGTGCTAGTTTGTCACACAGATTTAAATGACGAACTAAGTCATTGGATGGTTGTACATCACCACCAATACCCTGTACTCGCGGCAAACGTTCTAAAGCCAGCTCAAGCTGATTGCTGAAACGGCCTGCATCGATTCCAATTGACATTAATAATGGGCGAATAGAGCCACCCTCTTGTTTTAACAGTGAACTCATTAAGTGAATTGGTTCGATGAACTGATTATCATGCCCAAGTGCAAAGGACTGGGCGTCAGCGAGAGCAAGCTGGAATTTATTAGTAAGACGATCCAGACGCATAACACCTCCAATACTATTCAGAATGTTGCTACTGGAGATTAAATGAGGCCATTCCTCAAATATTCAAGGTTATTCTGAAAAGCAAATTGTGAGATATTCTCTTATGCGCCAATGGATCGCCCTACGGGATAGGTTATATCAGCCAGATTAAAGTTGCCATACGTCCGGTGATCCCATCACGACGATAAGAGAAAAATTTCTCTTTATTACTGACAGTACATTCATCCCCGCCAAAAATCGCTTTCACACCAACAGATTGCAATTTTAACTTTGCCAACAAATAGATATCCGCTAAATACTTTTCGCCAAAAGGTATAAAAGCTCGACTCAAATCAGAATGCTGAATTGTGAATGCTTCCAAAACCTCATTACCAACTTCAAATTTTTTTGCACCAATTGCCGGCCCTAACCAAGCTTGGATCTGATTAGGTTTAGCTTTAAATTGAGCGATCGTGTTTTCCAGTACGCCGGCGCACAAACCTCGCCACCCCGCATGGGCAACCGCAACCTCATCACCCGCAGAACTGCAAAATAGTACAGGCAGGCAATCTGCTGTCATCACAGCACAAACCTGCCCAGGAATATTGGTATAAACAACATCAGCTCTATTATCTTCCAGTGGCTGACCATTGAGTCTCACAACACGCGTACCATGAACCTGTTCTAACCAGACTGGTTGCTGAGGCAGTTCTGCCATTTTCGCTAAAATATGCCTGTTTTGTTCAACAACATCAGGTTTATCACCAACATGCTTACCCAGATTCAGGCTATCGTAAGGTGATAAGCTTATTCCCCCTAAACGGGTAGAACTACAGGCTTTTACTGTCGTGGGTTGTTGCCAGTTTGGAAAAATAAGCGCCGTCATTTACCAATCCATTTCGTCTTTAAACGCTTCTGCATCTGCTTTTAATGCCTTAATCAGCATCACCATATCTTCAGGTAATTCAGCGTGCCATTCCATTTCAATGCCGGTTATCGGATGATAAAGACGCAGCATCGTGGCGTGCAATGCCTGACGATCAAAGTTACGCATTACCTCGCGGAACTCATCAGAAGCCCCTTTCAAAGGACGAGGACGACCACCATACAAAGGATCGCCCACCAATGGGTGACTAATATGGGCCATGTGAACACGTATCTGGTGTGTTCTGCCGGTTTCCAGTCTCAGGCGTAGACGAGTATGTGCCCTAAAATGTTCCATTACTCGATAATGGGTAATAGCCGGTTTGCCCATTGGATGCACTGCCATATGTGTTCGTTTTGTTGGATGACGAGAAATTGGCTCTTCAACAATTCCACCCGCCGTCATACAACCTGTCGCTACCGCTTCATATTCACGGGTAATTTCGCGTAGTTGGAGTGATTCGACTAAACGTGTTTGAGCGGGAACCGTTTTAGCAATGACCATCAGCCCTGTCGTATCTTTATCAAGACGGTGAACAATGCCTGCCCGAGGAACATCGGCAATTTCAGGATAATGATATAACAGTGCATTCAATACCGTACCATCTGGGTTTCCTGCTCCTGGATGGACGACCAAATCACGCGATTTGTTTATGACTAGAATGTCATCATCTTCATAGACAATATTTAACGCAATATCCTGAGGTTCCCAACGCGCATCTTCTTCAATGATGGCATCAATTGCAATTTCTTCACCTCCCAGTACTTTTTCTTTTGGCTTATTGATTAATTTGCCATTAACCTGAACTCTGTCATCCAAGATCCAATCTTTTATACGTGATCTTGAATAATCAGGGAACAATTCAGCCAAAGCCTGATCTAAACGTTGACCGAGCTGAGATTCGGCGACTGTTGTATTAAGTCGTATTTGTTGTGCCATATATTGTTTCTACACTTACGTTGAGTTTTGACGGCAGAGCCGTTTAATTTAATATAGTGTGCTATTGTAACTCGATCTTTTGCCGGGAGCTTCATGGATAGTCTCCCAGAAAAACACTCAGAGGATAATCAACACGTGATGATACGCATGAAATATCTGGTGGCGGCAGCCACATTGAGCCTGGTACTTTCCGGGTGCTCTGGTAATAAAAATGCTGTCCCCGACAGCCCACCTGCGGAAATTTACTCTAAGGGTCAGGAAAAGCTGCAAAAAGGTAGCTATTCCGATGCGATCAAGCAATTGGAAACCCTCGATAATCGCTATCCATTTGGCCCCTATTCGCAGCAAGTACAACTCGATCTGATTTATGCTTATTATAAATCCTCTGATTTGCCAATGGCTCTCGCTTCTATTGACCGTTTTATACGCCTGAACCCAACTCACCCCAACATTGATTACGTTCTGTATATGCGTGGATTAACTTCACAAGCATTGGATAACAGTCTATTGCAAAGTTTCTTCGGCATTGACCGCTCAGATCGTGATCCTGAACACGCCAGGGTAGCATTCAAGGATTTTAGTCAATTAGTACGCTATCATCCTAACAGCCTGTATACTGCCGATGCTATTAAGCGTTTAATGTTTATCAGAGAGCGCCTGGCAAAATATGAACTTTCTGTTGTGGAATATTATAACAAACGTGGAGCTTATGTCGCGGTGGTAAATCGAATTGAACAAATGTTACGTGATTACCCTGATACACAGTCAACTCTCGAAGCGCTGCCTTACATGAAAAAAGCTTATACACGTTTGGGTTTAACAGCCCAGGCAGATAAAGTAGCAAAACTCATTGCTGCTAATCCGGTATAAAAAAGCAGATGATAAAACAGCGGTGGGTACCGCTGTTTTATTTTTACATATGAGATCTAAAAAAGACTACTTATCAGCAGAGTTGAGAAAGACTCAACTTGTCAATAGTGTCCCATTAGCTTCAATCCTGCAATAGATATTCTTCATATTTTTACCACTAATCACAATTACTTCAACTAGTTGCCTCATATCTGGTTAAATGGTGATTTAGATCACCTTTTTCATGAAAAAGAAATGTATGCTGAAATTATTGAAGGTGGATAATCAATAATGAGAGGTAACTATATGATAGTAAATATTACCAGCAAACAAATGGAGATTACCCCGGCAATTCGCAACCACGTAGAAAAACGTCTAAGTAAACTCAATAAATGGCAAGTAAATCTGATAAATCCTCATATTATTCTATCAAAAGGGCCTCAAATTTTTAGGGCTGATGCAACCATAAGTATACCAAATGGTATGCTAGTTGCCGGTGCAAAACATGAAGATATGTATATTGCTATCAATGAATTATTAACAAAACTAGAGCGCCAATTGAATAAAGTACAGCATAAGGGAGAAGCACGCCGTACTGACAACAGTGTTAAAGAATCAAACCTTAACCTAGAAACAGAATTAGAATTAGAAACAGAACCAGAAATATCACAATAAAATAACAATGACTTGCCTGTGACGCGTCCAATTTGGACGCGTTTTTTGTTGACAGAAACAACGACATAAGGTTAATTAACAAAAACCACCGTAACCCTTGTCCAATGCGGACGGCTGCCGATGAAATGGCAAGCAAATGGGAAGCTTCGCCCAATTGGGCAAAGAGCAGTCACCCAAACTATGAATATGAGAATATGATGAATATAAGCCTGTTTTTCTTTTCTTTCTTTTTTACCTTCCCTTGAGGGAGGCTTTCGTCGTTGAAAAAATAACGAGAAGACGAACAGCAAGCCTCCCCATCGGGAGGCTTTTTTCTATCTATTGCAAACCTATTATACCCTATGGATTTCAAGATGCATCGCGACGGCAAGGGAGTGAATCCCCGGGAGCATAGAAAACTATGTGACCGGGGTGAGCGAGTGCAGCCAACAAAGAGGCAGCTTGAAAGATAACGGGTATATTATCAGAATGTGAATAACCCATTAGGAACCCATTTATGGATCAAAATAATTTGCTGAAAATACGAGAAAAAGTTAGCGAACTTGATTTAAAGTTACTGATTCTATTAGCAGAACGTCGCCAATTAGCTTTTGATATTGCCCAAACTAAGTTACAGGATAATCGCCCTATTAGAGACAAGGATCGCGAACGAGAACTACTGGATGTTCTGATTAAAAAAGGAAAAAACCACGGGCTTGATGGCTTTTATATTTCTCGTCTCTTTCAGATGATCATTGAAGATTCCGTACTCACTCAACAGGCATTATTGCAGCAACACCTAAATCAAACACCCCAAGATTCAGCGCGTATTGCATTCCTCGGTCCTAGAGGTTCCTACTCTCATATCGCAGCCCGCCAATATGCCGCACGCCATTTCAATCAATTAATTGAATGTAGCTGCCATAAGTTCCAAGATATCTTCTCCCTGGTTGAAACAGGCCAAGCGGATTACGGAATGTTACCTATTGAAAATACCAGCTCTGGTTCCATCAATGATGTTTATGACTTGTTGCAACATACCAATTTGTCAATTGTGGGAGAAATAACCATTCCTATTGACCATTGCCTACTCGTTGCAAAAGACACAACGCTATCAGAGATCAAAACGGTTTACAGTCACCCTCAACCATTCCAACAATGTAGCCAATATATTAATCAATTCCCACATTGGAAAATTAAATATTGCGAAAGCACTGCCGCAGCAATGCAAGAAGTCGCCGAACAGAATTCACCAGAAATTGCAGCCTTAGGGAGTGAAGCGGGCGGTGCACTTTATCAGTTACAGGTTCTGGAACAGAATCTCGCAAATCAATCACATAATATTACTCGTTTCATTATTGTTGCCCGTCAACCTATTGAAGTTGCAGAACAAGTACCGGCTAAAACGACATTTATTATGGCAACCGGACAGCAGGCAGGCGCACTGGTAGATGCGCTAATGGCGCTGAAAAAACATAATATTATTATG
This sequence comes from Photorhabdus sp. RM96S, assembly GCF_042879335.1. Classification (NCBI taxonomy): domain Bacteria; kingdom Pseudomonadati; phylum Pseudomonadota; class Gammaproteobacteria; order Enterobacterales; family Morganellaceae; genus Photorhabdus; species Photorhabdus sp. RM96S. The sequence continues at coordinate 7,958 of NZ_JBHFKT010000011.1, forward strand.
AGTAAACTGGAATCCCGGCCGATCAACGGAAATCCGTGGGAAGAGATGTTTTATATTGATGTCCAAGCTAATATTCGTTCAATCAATATGCAACACGTCCTGAAAGCATTGGCGAAAATCACTCATTCATTAAAGGTATTGGGATGTTACCCAACAGAAAGCGTGGTACCGGTTAACCCTTCCTGATTAAAAAGAACCGGGTATTAAAATATCCGGTTCAGATTATTGGCTTTTAATATTTTGTATTACCCATGAGAAAACTTTTACTGCCTTTAACCTTTTGGTTTAAGGCTCTTTATTTATTCCGTAAATCCTGACTTGTTCAGGTTAAATAATATGGATTATCGCTTTTCGTGCCATCTGAAAACAAGGGATTAAAAAATTTTCACTTATTCACATAAGATTATACCTTATGGATTTCAAGATGCATCGCGGCGGCAAGGGAGCGAATCCCCGGGAGCATAGATAACTATGTGACCGGGGTGAGTGAGTGCAGCCAACAAAGAGGCAACTTGAAAGATGACGGGTATAAATACGTTTTATCTGAATGTGATAAAACCGGCGTTAATAAAAACCACGTTTTATCTGTCACCACGGTTTTAAAACTTGGGAAAAAACCGCAAGCATATCACGAAAAAGAAGGCAAAAGCTTTAATCATTAAAGGTAAAACATAAATGATTAAAGCTTTTTTAAAGCAAGTAAAAAATTCGGTGTTATACTGACGCAGGAAGAGAAAACATCAGAAAAGATAGATTTTAAACTTATTAACAAGGTGACAAAATGACAACATTAACCACAGAAAAAGAATATGATATTGTATCAGGATATTTATCAAGAATAAGCATATTAAGAAGGTTTGCTCAAACAAAAGATGTTGAATGGCTAGAAGAGGCTTACAAAACATTAGAGGTAGTCGTTCAAGAAAGCAAAGAAACCTTCAGATTAATGAGTTTAGAAGCGGAACAAAAAGAACAAAAACGTTTAGAAATATTAAGAATGATTGAAGAAATCGGCCTTAATCCTAATACTATTAACATACCTATTACCTTCTCTGATTTTAAACCTAAAAAATCAAATGCAGGAAAAGGAAAGACGAGAAAACCTAAGTATCAGTTTAATGACAATGGAGAAATTAAATACTGGTCAGGAAACGGGAAAAAACCATCAGGTTTACAAAAATTACTCAATGAAGGCCATTCATTAAATGAATTTTTAATTCAAAAATAAAAAACTTCGGAATAAAAATAGCCTCACAGATTTATTATCTGTTTAATACTATTTACTTTTCTTTTTTGCTTGCATTTGCTTTTTTAGGCGATCGCAAGCGCCTTTTTATGGGTGATTAACTCGGTTATTAATCAAAAAAGTATAAAAAAACAGGTACCCATTAATGCCAAATTTTTAAAAGGTGAAGGGCATCTAAAAACAACCTACTTCCCGCCATATTTAATTTATTCATCAGCCTGCCATAACCATTTAAAAACACGAATACAGAAAGATTAATGCTTTTGTATAAAAGACTGATTTAACTCAATCAATGCAACTTTTCAGTAAGATAGTTAATTTTATTGAATCTAAATTCATCAACTATTAACAAAGAGTTGAAAAGAGATCAGCACATAGAAGAATATTATTAGAATGAGTTACTATTCAGGTATTTTCTCACCGTTACTTTACGAAGCAAGTTATAAAAACAATGCAATAAAAAAGGGTAAAAACACGGTTAAAACCTTATACTGATTAAACTAAAAAACTAAAACCATGACTTTTAATAACAACTTAAAAACTGCCCATCATAAAACCATTAGTGAAAAAATAAGAAATAAAAATCGGTTTTGTTAATGCTTACGCATAACGGAAAAAAAGATAAATAAAAATATGAATAAGTTTATCCGTTTACCAGAAAATATACCTCCAAAAAGAAACCATCTTTAATAACGTTTTCAACCGGAGAATAACCTTTTTCTAAACCAGTTAAATAATCCGATGATAAAAAAATCCGCGTAACAAAACCCGAAAATAAATAATTTAACCAAATAATCACTCAGTTATTTTCGACGTTATTATATTGCACATTTACCATGTAAAGCTGCGATACCTTAAATACGCCAGTTTAAACTTGATTTACACGATTTTAATCCGCCCAATAGCATTGTTTTCTACGGTTTAAGTTAAACTATTCCTCTATTTTATGTCTTTAATGTGATTAATCTGCAAAGCCTTTCATCCTCATTAATACAATTAAACTTGTCAGCAAATTGAATCGGGTATTGTCATATCCGGTTCTTTTTATACCCGTTATCTTTCAAAGTTGCCTCTTTGTTGACTGCACTCGCTTCCCCCGGTCACATAGTTCGCTATGCTCCCGGGGATTCTCTCCCTTGCCGTCGCGATCCATCTTGAAAATCCATAAGGTATAGTTATTGGCGACTATCATTCGCTTGTTGAAGCAATACCCTGCTCTCTCTCATAAAATGAGGTGCATAATCACCAAACCATTCACTAACATCTTCAAAACTGCTGACAAAAGCCCGTTTGTCTTGGTTTTCCAATATCTCTAGCGCTTGCCCAAAACTTTGATGATAACGGCGTATAAGATCAATATTCTCTGGTGATGACATAATAATATCCGCGTAGAGCTGAGGATCTTGGGCAAATAAGCGCCCGACCATGATCAGTTCCAAACGGTAAATAGGTGAAGATATTGATAACAGTTGTTGTAAATCCGCACCTTCCTGTGCGAGATGTTGCCCATAAGCAAATGTCGTGAAATGACGCAACGCCTGAATAAAGCTCATGTTTTTATCATGCTGTTCCGGGCTCATCTGATGCAAGCAAGCCCCCCAAATCAACAACTGTTCTAAAAACCATTGATAAGCTTCTTCTTGACGTCCGTCACAGTAAACAACAACTTGTTTTACCAAACTACCAACATCCGGCCCAAACATAGGATGTAATCCCAACACTGGACCTTTATGCACATCAAGCATAGCTTGTAATGGCTGCCGTTTAACGGACGCCAAGTCCACCAAAATGCAATGGTCAGGTAATGGCGGTAAACGGCGAATAACCTCTTCTGTCAAATGAATCGGTACACTGATAATCACCATACCCACTCCCGCCAGAATTTGTTCCGCGTTAGGCCAATCTTGCGGTTCCAAATTTCTGACTTCATAACCAGACAAAGTTAATAAACGGCCAAATAGTTTCCCCATTTTACCCAAGCCACCAACAATGACTATCGGCCCCAATTGAGGGCAAAGTGTTTTAAACCCTTTGTTATTTTCACTGGTGTAGGACTCCCGCATAATACGGCGCAGAATATCTTCAATTAAATCCGGTGGAACACCAAACTCTTCAGCCTCCTGCCGACGTGAAGCAAGCATCGCCATTTCTCTGTCAGGTGCATAAATTGACAATCCATTCTGACTTTTTACCTCACCAATCTCTGCAACCAATTCCAGACGCTTTGCCAGTAAGCCCAGCAAAGCTTTATCCACTTCATCAATTTTATCCCGCAATTGAGATAATTCAGCCGCCATATTTATTATCCCGCTTTTTTCAATACTGCCATTCTTTGCAACAATTGCATGCTAATTTGCTGATGTAATTTTCTTAGAATTGCCTCTGTCGTCTGCCAACTAATACACGCGTCAGTCACTGATACACCATATTTCATTTCACTACGCGGTTGCTCAGAAGATTGGTTGCCCTCATTAATATGGCTCTCCAACATAATGCCAGTAATAGATTGATTACCTGAAATGATCTGATCTGCGACAGAATCTACAACCAAACTTTGCCGACGAAAATCCTTATTAGAGTTACCATGACTACAATCAATCATCAAGGATGGTAATAATCCAGATTGAACCATTTGCTGTTCACATTCCATGACATGTTGGGTGCTGTAATTAGGCGTCTTACCACCACGTAAGATAATATGCCCATTCGGGTTTCCTTGTGTTTGTAATAAACACACCTGCCCCGACTGATTTATTCCCACAAAACGGTGTGGCATAGCGGCTGCACACATCGCATTAATTGCAGTGTTCAAGCTACCATCAGTCCCATTTTTGAAACCAACAGGCATAGATAAACCTGAAGCCATTTCCCGGTGTGTCTGGGATTCTGTGGTTCTCGCACCAATTGCAGACCAACTGAATAAATCCCCTAAATATTGTGGACTATTCGGATCTAAAGCTTCTGTTGCAAGAGGCAATCCCATTTTAACTAAACTAAGTAGTAAACGGCGAGCAATATGCAGGCCAGCTTCCACATCAAATGAACCATCCATGTATGGATCATTAATAAGACCTTTCCAACCCACTGTTGTACGAGGCTTTTCAAAATAGACACGCATGACAATGTACAAGCTATCACTCAATTCAGCAGAAAGGGCGGCCAAACGGTGAGCATAATCCAGAGCCGCATCCACGTCATGAATAGAGCAAGGACCACACACTACCAGCAAACGGGGATCACGGAGCTGAATAATATCCGCAATTGTTTTACGTGCATTTGCAATAACATGCAGATCATCATCACTCAGTGGGTATTGTTGCTTTAATTCTTTTGGAGTGATAAGAATTTGCTCACCACTGATGTGAACGTTATTAAGTACATCTCTTTGCATGAACATGTCGATTTTCTCCTCAAATTATCATTCTGTACTTATTTGTTTTTATGCATTTGACTAATAACATATCACGCGTCGTAAAGAATACAATCCAAAAGTGTAAACAAAACCAAAACACTGTAAAATATTATTTACAATAAATGAAAAAGGCGTCAAGTTACCAAATAGCACCCATAAAATATTAAGCTATGCCCAACTCGCTTTTTCATTAATTTATTAAGAAAATAATAATATGACTACAGCTCACTGTAGAATAATTACTTAACACTTGTTATGAAAAGAATCTGTGCCATCAGATCATGATGTAGGTTATATTGAGATAAAAAATTTAGATCACGCTTTTAAATTCAATACACTAATACCAGCAGTCTGAGGCCGGGAAATCCGGCCTCTTTATTAAAATATCTGTTACAAAGCTTGCTGTAAAAAAGCAATTAATTCCTGATTAACTTTATAGGGTTGCTCCAATGTGGAAATATGCCCTGCATCCTGGATAATAATATGATCACAGTGCAATATTTCAGCCATCAAATAACCCTCCAGAGGCGGGCGGGGCGTATCTTGTTCGCCAGTCATAACAAGCGAGGGAATATCCAGTTTTTCCAACAAATGCATTCTATCTTCACGCCCAAATATTATTCTACCTAACGGAATAATACTATTACGCAATATTTCCGCAGGAATGGCTACCAGACGCTGAGTTAATTCATCAACCAAATGCTGAGCCGGTTGCTGGCTAAAGAAGGCTGGCACTATCTGCTGTTGCAAAATAGATTGAGGAATTGCACCAACCTGCTCTATCGCATCCAACATGGCAAAGTATTTTGTATGAGTCACTTCAGGTTCTAATCCGACAAAGGTATCCATCAAAACCAGTGCTTTAACTCTGTCCGGCGCCATAGCCACCAACTCAATTCCCCACATACCACCAGCAGATAAACCAATGATAGCGAATTCTTTAATACCAAGTTGATCCATCAACGCCAGGTAATCCCGAGCTAAATCAGCCAAAGTGCTATGTTGTTCCGGTAGCTCTCCCGAGTTTCCATGCCCCCAGAGATCAGGAGCAATCACCCGGTATTTTTTACTTAAGACCTCGATCTGAGGCTCCCACATAGTAGAATCAAACAAATAGCTATGCCCAAGTAATAACGGGAAACCTTCACCTTCATCTCGGTAAGCCATCGTTTTGTTATGTATTTGAAAAGTTTTCAAAACAAATCCTTATAATCAGTTAATCATGTTTAAAATTATTCTAAAAACCCGCCCGTATTCAGCCTGACTTTTCATTACAATAATTAAAAATACAGGAGAGCCAAAACCAAATTGATGACCACGTCCGCAAAATGCGGTTTTAAGTTGAGGATAAAAAAAGAGGCCAGCAATGGCTGACCTCTTTAATGATAACTTTCGGATGTAACGAAAGCGTATTATTTACTGTTCAGACGCTCTTTAATACGAGCAGCTTTACCAGAACGCTCACGCAGATAGTACAATTTAGCTCTACGAACAGCACCACGACGTTTAACGCTAATGCTGTCTACGACTGGGGAGTGAGTCTGGAATACACGCTCAACACCTTCGCCGTTAGAAACTTTGCGAACAGTGAATGCAGAGTGCAGACCGCGGTTACGGATAGCGATAACCACGCCCTCGAATGCCTGCAGACGTTTCTTAGCACCTTCTACGACCCATACCTTAACTTCCACGGTGTCACCCGGACGGAATGAAGGTACGTCCTGCTTCATCTGCTCTTGTTCAAGTTGTTTAATAATGTTGCTCATAATAATTCTCTTACCCTAGGTAAACTGATATATCAGAGACATTCCCTTCGGGGATATGTCTGGATTAATTAGTTGCTTCAGTTAGATGTTCCCGTTGGAACTCTGTTAGCAATATCCTTTGCTCGTCAGTCAGAGCTAGGTTTTCCAGAAGTTCAGGTCTTCTAAGCCAGGTCCGGCCAAGCGATTGTTTCATCCGCCAGCGATTAATTTCAGCATGATTTCCAGACAGCAACACTGGTGGAACTTCCATACCATCTAATACCTCCGGGCGAGTATAGTGCGGACAATCCAGCAATCCATCAGCAAAAGAGTCCTCCTCCGCTGATGCCTGATGCCCCAGAACGCCCGGAATGAACCGAGAAACTGAGTCAATCATCGTCATTGCAGGGATTTCACCACCGCTGAGCACGTAATCACCAATAGACCACTCTTCGTCAATCTCGGTTTGGATCACTCGCTCATCTATCCCTTCATAGCGGCCACAAATCAAAATCAGTTTTTCATTTGTTGCCAGCTCACAAACCCCTTGTTGGTTGAGTTTGCGTCCCTGAGGTGAAAGATAAATCACTTTTGCACCTTCGCCTGCCGCAGTTTTTGCTGCATGAATGGCTTCCCGTAAAGGCTGAACCATCATCAACATGCCTGGACCACCGCCATAAGGTCGATCGTCAACGGTACGATGCCGGTCATAGGTAAAATCCCGTGGATTCCAGCATTCAATACTTAACAGGCCATTTTTCACTGCCCGGCCAGTTACCCCATAATCGGTTATTGCGCGGAACATTTCAGGAAACAGGCTAATAACCCCAATCCACATTATCGCGTCCCACTCATTTCAACCGCTTATAACCGGAGTTTAAAAACCAGGATCCCAATCTACTTCAATGGTTTTAGTAGCGAGATCGACTTTCTTGATAACCTGCCCATCAAGAAACGGAATTAGCCGTTCCTTGATACCGAATGCATCTTTCAGGTTTGCTTTAATTACCATTACGTCGTTAGAACCGGTTTCCATCATGTCATTGACAGTCCCCAAGTTATAACCTGCTGTGCTGATTACCTGGCAGCCTATTAAGTCTTTCCAGTAGTAATCACCCGTATCCAGCTCTGGCAGTTGTTCTGAATCTACAATAATTTCGCAATTAGTCAGTAAATTCGCAGCATCCAGATCATCAATACCTTTAATTTTGATGATCATATCCTGATTGTGGTGTTTCCAGGTTTCTAGTTCGATGTGTTGCCACCGGCCTGCCCGTTGAATAAACCACGGTTGATACGCAAAAATGTCTTCGGCATGTTCGGTGGAAGAAAAAACTCTGAGCCAACCACGAATACCATAAGTTGAACCTAATTTTCCCAATACAATTGGGTTTACAGGCGGTTCAAAACAGGTTTGCTTGCTCATAGTTACCACCGCGACAGATTAAGCTGCTTTTTTAGCGTCTTTGATCAGTGTAGAAACACGATCAGACACAGTTGCACCCAGACCAATCCAATGTTCAATACGGTCCAGATCTAAACGCAATACTTCTGCTTTCCCTGTTGCAATAGGGTTGAAGAAGCCAACGCGCTCGATAAAGCGACCATCACGCGGGCTGCGGCTATCGGTCACGACTACTTGGTAAAACGGACGCTTTTTGGCGCCGCCACGAGCTAAACGAATTGTTACCATAACATCCTCATTAGTTAACAAAACAACCAGACTTCATCGAGGAACGAAGTCCGGTTATCAGATAAAAAGCCCGAAAAGTTTACTCACTTTGGCGCAAAAAGCAATCCAAAGTGGATATTCTTCGAGACTTTATCGATTAACGGCCCATAAATCCGGGTGGCATCATGCCTTTCATGCCACGCATCATTTTTGCCAAGCCGCCTTTCTTCATTTTTTTCATCATGCGCTGCATTTCGTCGAATTGTTTAAGCAAGCGGTTAACATCTTGGACCTGAGTGCCAGAACCATTAGCAATACGACGTTTACGAGAACCTTTGATTATTTCTGGTTTTTGTCGCTCTTTACGCGTCATAGAATTGATAATAGCTTCCATTTTCACCAGAATTTTATCATCCATCTGGGATTTCACTGCATCTGGCACTTGAGACATCCCCGGCATTTTGCTTAACATGCTGGCCATTCCCCCCATGTTACGCATCTGCTTTAACTGATCTAGAAAATCATTTAAATCGAAGCCGTCACCTTTCTTCAGTTTAGAAGCCAGCTTTTCAGCCTGGGTGCGATCGACTTTACTTTCAATCTCTTCAATCAGGGACAGAACATCGCCCATTCCAAGGATTCGAGAGGCAATACGATCCGGATGGAATGGCTCCAACGCATCCGTTTTTTCACCAACACCCAGGAATTTAATCGGCTTCCCAGTAATATGACGAATAGATAGCGCTGCACCGCCACGGGCATCACCATCGACTTTCGTTAACACTATACCCGTCAGTGGCAATGCTTCATTGAAAGCTTTCGCGGTATTAGCCGCATCCTGCCCCGTCATTGCATCAACAACAAATAGGGTTTCTACTGGATTGATGGCTTTATGAACCTGTTTGATTTCATCCATCATTGCTTCGTCAACATGTAGACGACCCGCAGTATCCACCAAAAGCACATCATAGAATTTCAATTTGGCGTGCTGTACCGCTTGAGTCACGATATCAACGGGTTTTTCCTGAGCATCAGAAGGGTAGAAATCAATACCAACTGCCTGCGCCAAGGTTTCAAGCTGTTTGATAGCCGCTGGACGATAGACGTCAGCAGATACCACCAAAACTTTTTTCTTCTGTTTTCCTTTCAGAAAGCTACCTAGCTTGGCAACGCTGGTCGTTTTACCTGCACCTTGTAGACCCGCCATTAATACGACAGCAGGCGGCTGAGTAGAAAGATTCAGTTCACTGTTAACTTCCCCCATCGCCTTAACAAGTTCATTCTGAACAATTTTGACAAACTCTTGGCCGGGAGTCAGGCTTTTATTAACCTCGTGGCCTACCGCGCGCTCTTTAACACATGAAATAAAATCACGCACTACAGGTAATGCGACGTCAGCTTCAAGTAAAGCCATGCGAACTTCGCGCAGTGTCTCTTTAATATTATCTTCGGTCAGTCGCCCACGGCCACTGATATTGCGCAATGTGCGCGATAGTCTGTCGGTTAAATTATCAAACATTGTCTCTGCTCAATTTTTAAAAATGGGCTACCTGTAAGGCATATTCCGCAAATTATAACACGATGGAAAGGGATCTCTGCACAGAGATTCACACCGATGATTAACAACGGTTGGAGGCTATCCTTGCTGGCGGTATACTTAAGCTTTAATTCACCCTAAAACTATCGCTAAAACGACTAATGCTATGCCAGTATTTTCTATAATTTCTTCATTCGCTTATTTATTCAGCCTGGTACTGATTATTCCCGGCTTGCTGCGGCAACCGAAAGGATACCGCAGGCTGGCATTACTTTCCTCGATTGTCGCTTTAATTTGTCATGCTATTGCACTTAAACACCAGATATTCCACGTCAGCAGCGGGCAAAACCTCACCCTCCTAAACCTTGGTTCTATCGTCAGTTTACTTACTTGTATCATAATGACAATTGTCGCTTCTCACGGCCGTGCTTGGTTCCTGCTACCCATTGTTTACAGTTTTTCCATGATAAATTTGGTTTTAGCGAGTCTTATGCCAGGTGAATTCATTACCCATCTAGAGGCGAGCTTTGAATTATCTATCCATATTGGGTTGGCACTTCTTGGTTATGCGACTTTACTTATCGCGGCATTATATGCATTACAGCTTGGGTGGTTGGATCATCAGCTTAAAAATAAAAAACTCACTTTTACGCCAGATATGCCCCCATTAATGTTCATTGAACGCAAAATGTTTCATATCACTCAGCTTGGCGTAATATTGCTAACGTTGACGCTCTGCACCGGCATCCTCTACATGGATAATATTTTCAGTAGCGAAAACATCCATAAAGCAATTTTGTCTATTATCGCATGGTTTGTTTACATTGTTTTATTATGGGGTCACTACCATGATGGATGGCGCGGTAAACGCGTTATCTGGTTTAACCTGATCGGCGCATTTACCCTGACACTCGCCTATTTCGGTAATCGATTATTGCAGGAAATCATGATTTACTAGGAGTATGATGTTCAATCAATACTTGGAAGGAATTCTGTTTTGGAGCATGTCTCAACAAGCACATTACTGATTATTTTAATCATCATGGTCATTGTCTCAGCTTATTTCTCCGCCTCCGAGACTGGTATGATGACAATGAATCGTTATCGCTTACGTCATCTGGCAAAGCAAGGGAACCACTCTGCCCGCAGAGTTGAAGCATTACTTCGTCATCCTGAGCAGCTCATCAGTCTGATTCTCATCGGCAATAATCTGGTTAATATTCTTGCTTCAGCACTCGCTACTATCATTGGTATGCGTCTTTACGGTGATGCCGGAGTCGCTATTGCAACCGGTATTCTGACGTTTATCGTACTGATATTTTCTGAAGTTATGCCAAAAACGATAGCCGCCCTCTATCCTGAAAGAGTCGCTTTTCCGAGTAGTTTTTTGCTCCGCCCGTTACAGAAAATCATGCTGCCGTTGGTCTGGGTGCTAAATAAAATTACTTTATTGTTAATGCGTTGCCTTGGTATCAAACAACCTACTGGCTCTAGTCACGCAATGAGTAAAGATGAACTTCGCACTATTGTGAATGAATCAAATGCCAAGCTATCACAGCAAAATCAGGCTATGCTAACTTCAATTTTAGATCTGGAAAAAGTCACAATCGGCGACATTATGGTTCCCCGTAATGAAATTATTGGCATTGATATTAATGATGACTGGAAATCCATCATACGGCAATTAACTCATTCACCTCATGGTCGGATCGTGCTTTACCGTGATTCACTTGATGATGCTATTGGCATGCTTCGTGTGCGTGAAGCTTACCGACTGATGACAGAAAAAAAAGAGTTCACCAAAAGAAACCTGATTAAAGCAGCAGATAAAATCTATTATGTCCCCGTCAGCACACCACTTAATATCCAGTTAGTCAATTTCCAACGTAATAAGGAGAAAGCCGGGCTCATCGTTGATGAATACGGTGATATTCAAGGTCTGGTCACTGTTGAAGATATTCTCGAAGAGATTGTCGGTGATTTTACCACATCAATGTCTCCTTCTCTGGCAGAAGAAGTTTCACCACAAAGCGATGGGACTATTTTGATTGACGGGACCGCCAATATCCGCGAATTAAATAAAGCCTTTAACTGGGCATTGCCTGTTGATGGGCCACGAACGGTTAATGGTATGGTGCTTGAAGAATTAGGAGAAATACCCGCACTTAATGTACAAGTGCAAATCGGCAAATATAATTTTGAAGTACTTTCAGTCAACGATAATGTCATTAAACAAGTTCGAGTCACTCCCATTAGCCAATTTCCTGAGCAAAAAGCACAAGCCCTTTAAATCGAGACGGAAAATTGACGCCGCTGGAGGCACACCTCCAACGGCAAATTCCTGTTAATACTTCATCTCAGGAACCCGAAATATTATCACTGCTATGGAACTACACTTTCAATTCGGTCAGTTTTTCTTCTGGCAATGCCAACTCGTCATTCTTATTAACGAGGACGTCTGAATCAAGAATATGACGGGCAATATCCTGAGCTTCTGTCAGTGAATGCATGTGATAAGTACCACATTGATAAATATTTAGTTCTGGGATCTGGCTCTGATCTTTCACTTTCAAGACATCAGCCATAGCCGCTTTCCATGCGTCTGCAACGCGTATTTCCGCCGGGGCGCCAATCAAGCTCATATAAAAACCTGTTCGACATCCCATTGGCGATATATCAATAATTTCAACACCCTCACCATTGAGGTGATTGCGCATAAAACCAGCGAACAAATGCTCAAGTGTATGAATACCCTTTTCAGGCATAACCTGTTTATTGGGTATACAGAAACGTAAGTCAAAAACTGTGATGGTGTCGCCATGAGGCGTTTTCATAGTCTTAGCAACTCTTACGGCTGGCGCATTCATACGAGTATGGTCAACAGTAAAACTATCCAGTAAAGGCATTTCTTTATCTCCACAAAAAATTCAGATTTTTCTTCAAGCAAATGAAACTTTTTCATCTGCCACCGGTCGTAAAGAATGAAAGACGCGTAATTATTATCCCTATTCTCTAGAAAATCCCATTTGGCCACTTTTACTTGTGGCCATTTTTTTCTAGTATCCTATTTGTTGTTTCAGATGTTTCAGATACTCATCAAAACTCATCGTATCCTCACGTTCCAATGCGTCTTGTCGCTCTACGGAGGCCCTGCGTTCTATAGCGAACTGCTCGTCGCTAATAACCTCATATTTCTCATTGATCAGTTGCTGGCGGTATTCATCTGCTAGTTCCAGTCCAAAACCACCAATGCCCTGGCTCTTCACTTTTTCCAGCACACGGGCCGATAAAGTCAGTGATGAATCATCAAACATAGCAATTAATTCTTCGCAAACCTTTTGATACTGTGTGCCAGAACAACTATCCAATATTGCGGCAACCCGTTTCAAGTCACTAAATAACTTTTTGCCAACTTTTACTAGCGGTTCTTCCACACTTCCACAACCCAAGCCAATCTTTTGCTCTGGTTTACGCCCTTCAAGGATCACTCTATCCCAATTCTTACGGCAACACTCTAATTCATCACTGCCCATTTCCGGCGCTTCGGCAAGCACACACCATATTAAGAATAGGTCAAGAAAACGAATTTGTGTCTCATTGACACCAATCGCAGCAAATGGATTAATATCCAATGAACGAACTTCGATATATTCCACGCCCCCACGCAACAAAGCATCAGAAGGCGATTCATTCCCTCTAGTGACACGCTTAGGTCGGATTGGCGCATACAATTCATTTTCAATTTGTAAGACGTTGGTATTGAGCTGAATATATTTATCACCTTGCTTAGTGCCCAACTTAGCAAACTCGTCAGATGGCTTGTGAATCGCTTTTTTCAGCCCTTCAATATAAGTATGTAGGTTATTAAACGTAATATTCAGATCGCTCTGTGATTTATTGGTGTACCCCAAATTACTCATTCTTAGTGAAGTCGCATAAGGCAGATAACAAGTTCCATCTTCTGTCCGTTCAAAAAGAAAAGAAGTCTCTCTTCCACGTAAGAACGAGGAACAAATTGCCGGAGAAGCACCAAACAAATATGGGATCACCCATCCAAAGCGATAATAGTTACGGATCAAGCGGAAATAACCATTAGAGATCTGTTCTTTACCACTCTCTGCATCTTCAACACCAGCCCAGGCACGCCAAAACTCAATTGGCAATGAAAAATTATAATGAACCCCGGATATGGTCTGCATCAACGCGCCATAACGATTTTTCAGACCTTCACGGTATAAGGTCTTATAGCGACCAACATTCGATGCACCATATTGAGCCAAAGTGATGTTCTCTTCCGCATCAATAAAGCATGGCATACTTAATGGCCACATTTTTTCTTTGTCCAGCACACGCGCCGTGTGACGATGAATATCGCCAAGAAAAGAAATCGTATATTTTATATCATCACCAACTGGTGTTATGAATTCCAACAATGACTCAGCAAAATCAGTAGTAATCCATTTATGCGTAAGCGCTGCACCAAGTGTTTTAGGATGTTCTGTTATGGCTAAACTACCATCTGAAGTGATACGCAATGTTTCACGTTCAACACCGCGACGAATTCCCTTTAAAATTGTCGGATGCGCCTCTAGCCATGATAGAGCCTTTGATACGTCCGGGATCAATTCGACCTCCCGTAGTGTTTTAGAAGAATTTTTATAAGGGTTTACTTTATCTTAAACAAGCCAAATTGTCGCTGATTAGATAGATAAGCAAAAATATTTCAGCGTCATACCGAGGGCAGGTTGGTTACCGGCAATACAGGGTAGAAAAGAAAAAGCCCTGCTGTTTAAGCAGGGCTTGGTATGGCGCATCCAGAAGGATTCGAACCTCCGACCGCTCGGTTCGTAGCCGAGTACTCTATCCAGCTGAGCTATGGATGCATGTTCAGTTTTTTACTCTGGTAAAAGATAGCAGTTGCTTCGATTACCTAAATGCTGCCTCGGATGGTTTCATCTCAAGGTTAAATTGGCGCATCCAGAAGGATTCGAACCTCCGACCGCTCGGTTCGTAGCCGAGTACTCTATCCAGCTGAGCTATGGATGCGTGTTCAGTTTTTCACTCGGGCAAAAGGCAGTAGTTGCTTCGATTACCTAAATAGCACCTCAGATGACTTCATCTTAAGGTTAAATATGGCGCATCCAGAAGGATTCGAACCTCCGACCGCTCGGTTCGTAGCCGAGTACTCTATCCAGCTGAGCTATGGATGCGTGGTTTAAATGGCGGTGAGAGAGGGATTCGAACCCTCGATGCAGCTTTTGACCGCATACTCCCTTAGCAGGGGAGCGCCTTCAGCCTCTCGGCCATCTCACCGTACGCTTTCTTTCGAATCGCGACTCAGAACTTTCGTTTAAGCTCCTCGTCACTGCGTGGCGCACATATTACTTTCCCAGACTTATAAGTCAAACAATTTTTCTAAACCTGTGTTTGTTTGAACACTTCACACACAAGATGTGTAGTTTGAAACCAAAAAGTGTACTTTATCAGCAGCAAACTATTACACCTTCAATTAAAGTGCATGCAAATCATTATTCGCCACAATAACATGGTAGGAACACTCTGTTCTTACGATAGAAAAACAAAAAAGATGGGAAAATAGACAAGAGTTTAAGAAATTAGCACGACAAAAAATACCAACAGAGGTGAGATTCCTCAAAAATGGCGCCCGGTTCGACAGAAATAGGACGCCAACTTAGAGTCAATAAGTTGTTGGCTGAGATTTTTCGGCCTGAATCCGCTGATAAATTTCTTCACGGTGAACAGAAACTTCTTTAGGGGCATTTACACCAATACGAACTTGGTTACCTTTAACCCCTAGTACTGTAACTGTTACCTCATCGCCTATCATGAGCGTTTCACCAACTCGACGAGTCAGAATAAGCATTCTTTGCTCCTTGAAAATTTAAAAGAGTCGGGTCTTTCGGTTTCCCCGCTATTATCCATCAAACACCGTGAAAACGTAAAACAATGGTATATGCTTAAAGTATAAGCAATTTTAAGCGCATTTCCTATCTATATAGTTTAGCCAAAATAAATAAATATGCGCTTAACCTTTTAACAATTTCACAACAAGATTTCAAGGCACCATAAAAACAGCTCTATGGTGCCCTCTAAACTCAGGTAATACCGCTTATAGCCGCGATACTACCCACTCTTCCACGCTATCCAAAGCAGAAGGTAACGCTTCAATATCAGAACCACCTGCTTGGGCCATATCAGGGCGACCACCGCCTTTACCACCGATTTGCTGAGCTACAGAAGAAATTAACTCACCTGCTTTTATTTGAGCCGTCAGATCCTTTGTGACCCCAACAATTAAGCTGACTTTATCATCACTTATAGCGGAAAGCACAATAATTGCTGAACCTAGTTGATTTTTCAGATCATCAACCATCGTTCTCAACATCTTAGGCTCTGTATTGCTTAACTGACTGACCAACAACTTCACACCCTTCACTTCTTTCGCTTTGCTTGCTAAAGAAGAGCTCTCTTGTGCAGCCTGTTGATCTTTAAGCTGTTGAAGCTCTTTTTCCAACGCTTTGGTTCTATCCAGTGTCACCCGCACTTTTTCACTCAGGCTATGAATATCACTTTTCACCAATTGAGCAATATCCTGAAGTAAATCAACCTGTTGATGTACAGATTCCAACGCTTTTTTACCTGTAATTGCTTCGATCCTACGGATACCCGCAGCCGTTCCAGATTCAGCAATAATACGGAACAAGCCAATATCGCCGGTACGATTTGCGTGAGTCCCTCCACATAATTCAGTGGAAAAATCCCCCATTGACAGTACACGGACTTGCTCTTCGTATTTTTCACCAAACAGTGCCATTGCACCTTTAGCTTTTGCTGTTTCCAGATCCATCAATTCAGTAACAACAGGTGAATTTTGACGAACTTCGGCATTAACCAAATCTTCAACCTGACGGATCTGTTCTGGTTTCATCGCTTCAAAGTGAGAAAAATCAAAGCGAAGGTATTTATCGTTAACCAGAGAGCCTTTCTGTGATACGTGCTCACCCAAAATTTGACGTAATGCAGCATGTAACAGATGGGTTGCTGAGTGATTCAAACGAATGGCATCACGACGTTCAATATCAATAACCGCATTGATGTTATGGTTTACACTTAAGATACCTTTTTCAAGCTTACCAATATGACCAATAGCCTGACCATATTTTTGTGTATCAATAACACAAAAAGCACAATTGGTATTACTCAGAATACCCGAGTCACCAACTTGTCCACCGGATTCAGCATAAAAAGCGGTCTTATCCAGTATAACAATCGCTTCTTCACCTGCTTGAATTTGATTCACTGATTCACCATTACGGAAGATAGCAGTTACTGTTGCCTGCTGTTCGTTATGATCGTAACCAGAGAAATCGCTGCGTTCATCAACTTTGATCAATTCATTATAATTAGTACCGAAACCACTTGATTCACGGGCTCGACGACGCTGATTTTCCATTGCCACTGCAAATCCCGCTTCATCAACGCTAATATTACGCTCACGGCAAACATCAGCGGTTAAATCCACAGGGAAACCATAGGTATCATACAAACGGAAAGCCGTTTCGCCATCCAGAATATCACCGGACAGTTTTGCGAGTTCATCGTCTAATAATTGAAGACCACGTTCCAGCGTACGAGCAAACTGCTCTTCTTCTGTTTTCAAGATCTGCTCAACAACTGCTTGCTGGCGTTTAAGCTCTTCTCCCGCCGCGCCCATCACTTCTAGCAATGGCGCAACCAGTTTATAGAAGAAGGTATCTTTAGCCCCCAACATGTTACCGTGACGGATAGCTCGGCGGATAATACGACGCAGAACATAACCACGGTTTTCATTAGAAGGAACAACACCATCACAAATCAAAAATGCACATGAACGAATGTGATCAGCAATAACCCGCAGAGATTTATTACTCAGATCATCTGTAGCACCAGTGACATTAGCAACAACTGTAATCAAATCACGGAACAGATCAATCTCATAATTAGAATTGACGTGCTGCAATACAGCAGTGATACGCTCCAGCCCCATCCCCGTATCTACGGATGGTTTTGGCAACGGCTCCATCGTGCCATCGGCATGACGATTGAACTGCATAAAGACGATATTCCAGATTTCAATATATCTGTCACCATCTTCCTCCGGGCTTCCTGGCGGCCCACCCCAGATATGCTCACCATGATCATAAAAAATTTCAGTGCAAGGGCCACAAGGACCAGTATCACCCATTTGCCAGAAGTTATCCGATGCATAAGGTGCACCTTTGTTATCACCAATGCGGATAATTCTTTCTGCTGGTATTCCGACTTCATTCTTCCAGATATCATAGGCTTCATTATCTGTCTGATAGACAGTCACCCATAATTTTTCTTTAGGCAAATTAAACCAATCTTTACCCGTCAGAAGTTCCCAAGCATAACTAATAGCATCATGTTTGAAATAGTCGCCAAAACTAAAATTACCCAGCATCTCAAAGAAAGTATGATGGCGTGCGGTATAACCTACATTTTCTAAATCATTATGTTTACCACCAGCACGAACACAGCGCTGAGCAGTTGTTGCTCGGGAGTAAGATCTTTTGTCCTGTCCAAGAAAGACATCCTTAAACTGGTTCATCCCTGCGTTGGTAAACAGCAGTGTTGGGTCATTATTTGGCACCAAAGAACTACTTGGTACGACTTGATGCCCTTTAGTATGAAAAAAGTCGAGAAACGCTTGACGGATCTCAGCGGTGCTTTTGCTCATAATTGTCCCAAAATCAAGCTGGAAAAAACAGATTTATGAATTGGTTAGGTGGGATATTCCATCACCTATTTTCAACTCACGAATAAACAAAGTGGGGATAAGATAAAAGTTCTTCTATTAGAAGTATACCCGTCATCTTTCAAGTTGCCTCTTTGTTGGCTGCACTCTCTCACCCCGGTCACATAGTTATCTATGCTCCCGGGGATTCGCTCCCTTGCCGCCGCGATGCATCTTGAAATCCATAGGGTATATACCCGTTATCTTTCAAGTTGCCTCTTTGTTGGCTGCACTCTCTCACCCCCTTGCCGTCGCGATGCATCTTGAAATCCATAAGGTATAAAATCCCATATACATCCATTCGCTGGCAGCATTGTAAATCGTCTAGGTATTTTCTGAAAGCATGATCGCATAATATGGATAATACTCGCTTTCGGAGAGAAGAAACCGCGTCATTATTAACGCGGTATAAGTTTGATGACAAAACTTTTACAGCTTTGAATACAAGAATAGAGACTACCGATATTATTAGATTAGAATTCTTCGTTATTCATCTCTTCGTTTTCATTGGCTTCATAATCAGAAGCAGCACTATTGAATTCTCCGGCATTGTGCAACAGCATTTCACGTAATTTTTTATCCAGTTCAGTAGCAACTTCAGGATGTTCTTTCAGGTAGATGGTCGCATTCGCTTTGCCTTGACCAATTTTATCGCCATTATAGCTGTACCATGCGCCTGCTTTTTCCACCAATTTATGCTTCACACCTAAATCGATTAATTCACCATAAGTGTTAATGCCTTCGCCATACATAATCTGGAATTCTGCTTGCTTAAATGGCGCTGCCACTTTGTTTTTTACCACCTTAACACGGGTCTCGCTACCAACGACCTCTTCGCCATTTTTCACAGAACCAATGCGGCGAATATCCAGACGAACAGAAGCATAGAATTTCAGCGCGTTACCACCGGTGGTAGTTTCAGGGTTACCAAACATGACACCAATTTTCATACGAATCTGGTTGATAAAGATCAACAACGTATTGGAGCTTTTCAAGTTACCGGCCAGTTTGCGCATTGCCTGACTCATCATTCGAGCTGCCAGCCCCATATGAGAATCGCCAATTTCCCCTTCAATTTCGGCTTTTGGTGTTAAGGCAGCAACGGAGTCTACGATAATGACATCAACAGCGCCGGAACGTGTCAACGCATCACAGATCTCAAGAGCCTGTTCCCCCGTATCGGGTTGAGAACACAACAGGTTATCAATATCAACACCCAACTTCTTAGCATAGATAGGATCAAGAGCGTGTTCAGCATCAATAAACGCACAGGTTTTACCTTCACGTTGTGCCGCAGCAATCACCTGTAATGTCAGCGTTGTCTTACCAGAAGATTCCGGGCCATAGATTTCAACAATACGCCCCATCGGCAGGCCACCAGCACCTAATGCAATATCCAGTGACAATGAACCCGTGGAGATAGTTTCAACGTCCATTGAACGGTCTTCGCCCAAACGCATGATGGAACCTTTACCAAACTGTTTTTCAATTTGGCCTAGTGCCGCTGCTAGTGCTTTTTGTTTATTTTCATCAATAGCCATTTTTACTCCCTCGTAAGCAATGAAAGGGCTCTCTCACTGCCGATGAATAATTTTTAATACTGAAATGTTGCCTACAATTATACTGTATAATCATACAGCATCAAGTTAATTTTTTATACCCGTTATCTTTCAAGTTGCCTCTTTGTTGGCTGCACTCGCTCACCTCGGTCACATCGTTACCTATGCTCCCGGGGATTCACTCCCTTGCCGTCGCTATCCATCTTGAAATCCATAGGGTATATAATCTCTGATAACAATGTTTTCAGAGAATAAATGACAGCTTGAAGGCGTACTTCATTTCGATCACCATTAAAACAACAACGGCGGGATACAACTTCTACCCCATTTACCGTTAGATATGCAAACCCAAACCACACTGTACCAACAGGTTTTTCTTCGCTGCCGCCATCAGGCCCGGCAATGCCACTGACCGAAACCGCCAGATCTGCCTGCGCGGCTTTCAGTGCCCCTACGGCCATTTCTCTCACAACCTGTTCACTGACAGCCCCATGTTGCTGTAAAACAGCTTCTGACACACCAAGCATCTGATGCTTAGCTTTATTACTGTATGTCACAAAGCTTCGGTCAAAATAAGCAGAGCTACCGGCAATATCTGAAATTGTTTTCGCCAACCAGCCACCGGTGCAAGATTCAGCACAGGTCACCCACAGTTTTTGCTGTCTCAGCTTCTCCCCCAGTTCAATACTAAGCTGAGTCAGAATTTTTTCACTCATAACACTCTCTTTATCCGGTAAAAGATCCATTTCTTTGAAACCGGTTCCAAATCCACAAACTCGTGATTGTCAACGCCAACAGAGTACCAAAGCCTATCCCTGTTGTAACAACCGGGACGCCTATTTTAATAACCAATGAATACAAGCCAAGCATCAATAACATGGCGATATTCTCACCCAAATTCTGGACTGCAATTGCATAACCGGCCCCAGTCGTTTGTCTGCCACTTTCCTGCAATAATGCATTCAGTGGAACAATAAACAAACCGCCAAAAATACCGAGAATGATTAATAAGACGTAGGAAGCCCAAATACTTTGCTGAACAGCAAAAATGACCACCATCACGCCGATTAAAACACCAGCAGGCATACAACGGTGGACTGTTTTAAGGGTGATGAAACGGGCAGCAATACCTGCACCAATAATAATGCCGACAGCAACCATCACATTAAGTATTGTCGGCGTGCTATTGTCAGAAACTCCCAGAACAACCGGTACCCATAAGACCAATAGGAATCTCAATGTTATACCCGCACCCCAGAACAAACTCGTGCCAATTAAAGAAAATCGAGCTCCTTTGTTATGCCAAAGAATACAACAGGATGAAGCAAAGTCTGTCAGCACCTTTTTCAGATTCCAGCCTTTATCCTGACGCACCGCCGATAATCGAGGGATAAAGAAATTAGCGACAACAGCGATACCATACATCAGTGCACAAGCAAGCAGTGCGACAGCCAAATTCCAATCAGACAAAAAACCGCCAGCAACAGAGCCCGTAAGAATGGCAATTATCGTTGAAGCTTCCATCAAACCATTAGCCTTTACTAAACGATCACCATCGGTCAATTCAACCAAGATTCCATATTTAGCCGGTGAATATGATGCAGCCCCCACGCCCACCAAGGCATAACCCAGAAATGGATCATATCCCAAGCAAATAGTAAACGCGCCCAACAACTTTAGGCTATTAGCAAACAACATCACACGATTTTTCGGGAAACGATCAGCAATTTGTCCCACAAAAGGCGCCAATAGGATATATGCCAAGACAAACACTATCTGTAATATCGGCTGACTCCAGTCAGGATAAAACTGGGCTTTCAATTGCGCCAGGATCGCAAACAACAACGCATTATCGGCAAAAGCCGAAAAAAACTGCGACACCAATACAGCTTTCATACCGCGGGTTAATAGCGGTTGAGCAACGGAAGATGCATTCACGATTATTGTTCCTATTCAGCTTCACTTTCCAATAACACGATTTCTTCCTGTTTAACAAAATGTTTCCCCTGACCGAGGATAGTACAAAATCCCTGTTCATCAATTGAAACAATATCTCCAGTATCGAACCAATTAAACTGAATATTCCCATACTCATCTTTTGCCGCTGGTGGTTCTAAATGATTTGGATCTCCAACTCTCAGATACCCCTTCATCATATTCGGGCCACGTAGTTGCAAACGTCCCCCCGTCTTAATTCCTGCTACCGGAATCAAACGGGATTCCATTGCCGGCAAAATCCGCCCAACAGTACCGACCTTAGCCATCATCGGCACATTCAATGCAATGACAGGCGCACACTCTGTCATGCCATATCCTTCTAAAATGCGAATGCCAAATTTGTCTTGCCAAATCTGTTTAGTATTTTCAGTGAGCTTTTCAACACCGGCTATAACACAACGAAGACGCGCAAAGTCATACGGATGAGCAGAATAGGCATAATTCTCCAGGAAAGTAGATGTACCCAATAATACGGTACAGTTACATTCATATACCAGTTCTGGTACTACCCGATAATGCAATGGATTTGGGTAGAGGAATATTCGGCTACCAGACAACAATGGAGTGAATAAGCCAACAGTCAACCCAAATGCATGAAATAGCGGTAGAGAAGACATAAAACGGTCAAGTGGATTGAAATCAGTAATGGTTTTTATCTGTTCCACATTGGCTAACAAACTAGCGTGACTGTGAACGACACCTTTTGATACAGCGTCTGAACCGGACGTAAATAGCACCAAAGCATCATCATCGGGTTTTTGTGCCACCATCGCTTGCTTCGGAAAAAAGAGGTGCCACAAGATCCATAATTTATCCAGCAAAGTCACTGTACTTTCCAAATCCTCAAGATAAACCCAGTTAACCTCGGTAACCTGCTCGGATAAATGTGTTAATCGCTCCTTTTTCAGAAATTGCCGGGAAGTCACGATAGTTTTAATACTGGCAACCGCTAGCGCATTCTTCAATCCATGACTGTCGGTTGTATAGTTTAGTAAAGCCGGTATTCTTCCTCTCAAAGATGCCCCGAATATCGCAGCTACCATAATAGTGGCATTAGGTAAAAGAAAACCAATCCGTTCCCCCTGGCAGGTAAAACGCTGCAAAATACGACTGGCCGCCAGTACTTTTTTAAGCAGACTGTTATAACTGTCTTCTTTAAAAGAAACATCTTCAATACAGGGCTTAAAACGACCAAATTGTTTTCGTGCAACCAGTAAAGATTCAAATATTGTTTCTTGCGGTCGGGTCGCCATTCGGGCATTCATCATTATTTCATGCAAACGCTCACCGGCTAAACGACGTCGTTGCTCCGAACTAGACGCATTCGGCATCAGCAATTGTGTCGCAGGCAGGATTTTCATTGTCACCTTCGGAAAAAGGTGAAGTTTGAAAATACCCTTTAATCGGCTGAATAGGGTTCTTTCTAACCCTTCAAAACGAACAGGAACCACAACGGCTTCGGATATCGCCGCAATAAAAGCTGCCCCATCATAGATTTTCATCAAAGAACCAGTCACAGTAATTCTTCCCTCAGGAAAAACAACTATTGGCCGCCCTTTTTCTATTTCCTTAACCAGTATCCTGACAGCCATTGGATTTATTGGGTCTAAGGGAACTATTTCAACATAGCGACTTACCAGTTTCATAAAACCACGATTTGCAATGTTGGAATAGACAGCAAATACTGGCTTAACCGGCAAAAAAAGTGTTAGCAAAACACCATCAAGAAAAGAGACATGATTAGGCGTGATAAGGCATTTTGGGTGGTTAAATTGTTTAATATCTCCTTCTACTGTTAAACGAAACATCAAACGAAAAACAAGCCTTAGAAATTTAAACAACATATTCGTATCTCAACCCATTTGAAAAAATAAATAGAAGATACTATTTATTATTCGACACTGTAATACTCTTATTTCTCTATAAAAAATACCAAAATAGTGTCAGGAAACTATTCCAGAGAACATAATCTCTTTCACATAAGTTGTAATTTTTTCCGGTGAAAGGTGCGCATTAATAATATGGTTCGCACATTCACAATAGAGATTTTCTCTGGCGGCAAGCACTTCTTCCATTTCTTCAACAATAGATTTTCCCGTCAAACTAGGACGTTGGGTACTTTCTGGTTGCTGAATTAATCGCTCAGCCAAAATGCTCGCTGAAGCTTGAAGATAAATCACCGTGCCATTTTGTCGCATATATTGGCGATTTTCAGCGGAAAGAATGATCCCTCCACCGGTAGAAATAACGCGATTGCTTTGAGTAACTTGTTGTAAAGCTTGACTTTCTAATTGCCGAAATTGTTGCCATCCTTGCTGGTTAACAATATCCGCAATGGTCATGTTACTGGTTTGTTGGATATAGTGATCAGTGTCAATAAATGTGTACGATAATTCATTGGCTAATAATTTTCCAACCGTCGTTTTTCCTGCTCCACGTGCACCTACAATAAACAATATTTGGTTCACTGCCTGATATCCTTGATAAATTTCATCGTTAAAAATATATTAACGCCTATAGTAACCAGAACTTTACATCAACGTAAAATTAAAAGTTAATATATACGGTAAAAGCTACCCCAAAAGCATGATCTTACCGAAACTTCAATATAACCAGACACGCTTCTGGGGTAACAGTAAACACATTACTTACGGATTAAATCATCTCCATAACCAATCCATTTATACGTAGTCAGCGCATCTAATCCCATTGGACCACGGGAATGCAGTTTTTGCGTACTAACGGCAACTTCCGCTCCCAAGCCAAACTGGCCGCCATCAGTAAAACGAGTGCTAGCATTCACATAAACTGCGGCAGAATCAACCTGACGAACAAAATAGTCAGCATTGTGCAAAGATTGAGTCAAAATAGCATCAGAATGGGACGTACCATATGTACGAATATGATCAATTGCCTGCCCCATATCACTAACAATTTCCACATTCATATCCAGAGATAACCACTCATCACGGTAATCTGCTTCTGTAACATCCACGACCTTAGCAGGTCCATCTTTCAAAAACACCATTGCTGATTTACTCGCATGCAGAGTAATTCCCTGCTCTTCCATGCTCTTGCTCAATGCAGGCAGAAAATCAGCCGCAATCTTATGATGTACCAACAATGTTTCCAAAGCATTACAGGCACTTGGCCGTTGTACCTTAGCATTAGTGATTACAGTTAATGCCTTAGCAAAATCAGCACTTTCATCGACAAAGGTATGACAAACGCCAATTCCACCCGTAATAACTGGAATGGTCGATTGCTCACGGCACAGCTTATGCAACCCTGCCCCACCACGTGGAATCAACATATCCACATAGCGATCCATTTTTAGTAGCTGAATAACTAACTCACGGTCCGGTTTATCTATCGCCTGCACGGCTGCGGTAGGTAATCCACTCTGTTCAAGTGCCTGCTGAATGACTTTCACTGTCGCTTGATTGGTGTTATGTGTCTCTTTACCTCCACGCAAAATAACCGCATTACCGGTTTTCAAACACAGAGATGCAACATCGATGGTGACATTAGGACGTGCTTCATAAATCACCCCGACCACACCCAGCGGTACACGGCGACGCTCCAATCTCAAGCCACTGTCAAGCAAACTGCCATCAATGACTTCCCCTACCGGGTCAGATAAACCGCATACCTGACGAACATCGTGAGCTATCGCGGTCAAACGTTCCGGCGTCAATAATAGACGATCCAACAATGCTTCGCTCATGCCCTGTTCACGGGCCTGAATCATATCAAGCTGATTAGCTTCAAGAATGATTGCACTTTCCTGCTCCAGTAAATCTGCAATGCGAATTAATGCCTGATTTTTCTGTTTTGTACTTAGCTGTACCAGTTGCCATGCAGCTTCCCTGGCAGCCTTTCCCATTTGTTCTAACATTATAAATCCTTAACTTACGATCATGTCGTCACGATGAACCGCAACAGCACCATATTCATAACCGAGGATTTGGCTTATCTGTTGTGAATGGTGGCCTGCAATTAAACGTAGAGCATCACTGTTATAACGGCAAACACCATGCGCCAAATCTTTACCAGACAGACTACGAATGCAGATAACCTCTCCACGGGAGAAATCACCTTTAATATTTTTAATCCCTTTCGGTAATAAAGAGCTGCCTTTTTCGCAGATTGCTGTTTCAGCGCCATGATCTACAATAATTTCACCCGCCGGAGGTGCGCCAAAAATCCAACGCTTGCGATTTTCCATCGGGCTTTCCAACCCATGAAAGCGAGTACCTATTGGATTACCTTCAATGACATCAGAGATGACATCTGGTTTATTACCCGCGGCAATAATGACATCAATACCAGCGCGACCTGCAATCCCCGCAGCTTGAAGCTTAGTTGCCATTCCTCCCGTCCCTAAACCGGAAATGCTATCACCAGCAACCATACGTAATTCATCGCTGATGTCATAAATTTCCGGGATAAGTTTTGCGTCTGGATTGCTACGCGGATCAGCGGTATATAGCCCTTCAATATCCGTCAGCAATAACAATTTATCGGCTCCCGCCAGAATTGCCACTAGTGCAGATAAATTATCATTATCACCAACTTTAATTTCCGCTGTCGCAACGGCATCATTCTCATTAATTACAGGCACAATGCGATTATCGAGCAAAGCCTGTAAGGTATCTCTGGCATTTAAAAAACGTTCGCGATCTTCTAAATCCGCCCGGGTCAATAACATTTGCCCAACATGGATACCATAAATAGAAAAGAGCTGCTCCCACAACTGAATCAACCGACTTTGACCGACCGCCGCCAGCAATTGCTTGGATGCAATCGTTGCAGGTAGATCCGGATAGCCCAAATGTTCCCTCCCTGCCGCAATAGCACCGGAAGTCACAATAATAATGCGATGACCTTTTTCATGTTGCTGAGCACATTGTCTTACCAGTTCTACAATATGAGCTCGATTCAGGCGACGAGAGCCGCCTGTCAGTACACTCGTCCCCAGTTTCACAACCAATGTTTGGCTGCTATTCATCATATTTTTGCCATTAGATTTAAATTAAAAAAACAGTGCTCAGTTTTAACAGGAGAGAAGCGTTATGCCAACAGGCATCATAATGTTAAATTGAAAAATATAGGAGCTTAGAACAAATTAATGCTGTCCACTTTATCCGAAAGCGCATGAAATCTTTATAAAATAAAGCAGTTAATAATCAACAAGTAACGGACATTTCATCAACAGACTTTATTTTTCAACCATTGACTCATCTCCCATAACGCCTTATTGAAACTGTTATAAACAGGCGTTGTCGGAATAGCCAGTAATTTACTATCCATTGATGACATTGCTATCAGCTTAGATTCTTCTTTCGGGCTGAAAATATCATTCTGCCAATAACCCGCTAACATGGGAACGGAACAACGCCGACCTAACAAACCTTGTTTTTTAAGGGAATAACAGCCGAGTTCGAGACGAAACGCCTTTTCATCCACATTATAAATACCCAGTCTGCTAGCAAACATATCAAGATACATCGAAGGTGAATTTTGTTGACGCTCAACGCTAGTGAGCCACTCATGAACGATAGCGCCAAGAGTTGCAACACCCTTGATACGTTTAGATTCCAAATAGGCCAACCGGACGGCAATATTGGCACCAAAGCGAAAACCAAATAGGCCAATCCTGGTGTGGTCAATCCAGGGAATTTCATCCAGTTGATGGATGATTTGTTGATGGAGAATACAAGTATCCTGTGTCAGCCTCAGACGTGAAGAGTGACCAATCGAGGGCATATCTACAGTTAACATCACAAATCCAAGCGGCGCCAGATAATCACGGAATAGCCGATAATAATCGCTTTGCAAATTATCCAAACTGCCACAAACCAAAATAGTTGGAGAAGGACTTTGCAGTTGCTGAGGCAGATGAAGGAAGCCAGTCACACAACCACCTTCCTTGAGTTTGAACTCTATTTTTCTCAACTGATAGCCAGAACAACGAGCTGCATTTTCATAAGCTTTATTGGCTAAAATGACGGCCTGCTGAGACAACTCATCACCCTTAAGATGGGGATAACCAGCGATGCTATACAAATTAGCCGCTTTCAACCAGAAATTGCCAGCTTCTGGGGTCTGCTCTGCCTGCAACGCTCTCTGTTGCCACAACATCGCCTGATGTGACCACTCAAAAACCCAGTTACCTTTACGATACCCAATCACCGTATCCAGTAAATTATCATCACTGCGCTGCGCGTTTGTCATGGCAATCCGGCACAACACTTCTTCTATTTCAAACGGATCAATTTCTCGCCAAATCCACATCAGCCGGTTAATCATACGATACCAGCTACCATGACTATTACCATCCAACGTACTGTAATTACCCGCAATTAACCGAGGATCGCGGTGCTTTACCAGCGTGGAGGTTTCCTGATGTTTTTGTCTTGGCTTAAAAAGTGATTCTGAAAGGTTCCGATTTGCCATAACTAATGCTGATGTTATTTACCTTCACAAATTGGTGGAACGAATACTACACTCATATCCCAAGGCTGCTCGATCCAAGTATCTTGAGGAATATCAACAATATAATCATCAACCAGCGGTTGGCCTTCCGGCTTTGCAAAAATAGTCACAAAATGGGCTTTTGGATATATTTCACGGATGGCCTGAGCAGTACCTCCAGTATCAACCAGATCATCCACAACGATAAAACCTTCACCATCGCCTTCTGCTTTTTTCAGAACTTTCAGCTCACGTTGATTATTATGGTCATAGCTGGAAATACAGACTGTATCTACATGACGGATACCCAATTCACGCGCCAGAAGCGCTCCAGGGACAAGGCCACCACGACTCACAGCAATGATGCCTTTCCACTGTTCGACAGGAAGTAAACGTTGTGCCAATTTACGGGCATGTATTTGCAACATATCCCAAGTTACGACATATTTTTCGCTCATAAGAATTGATCCCGATAACTTAAGAATACTTTAGAAAAGCATCTCGCAAAAAAAGTTGCGCGAATTATAGTGACTTAGGTCTGTAAAAACTAGCGGAAACAGGGAATCGATGAATCGTATTATTCTTAACAAAAGTAAAGTGGTATTCTGAGTCCAATAACATCATGGCGTTAAGCGCTCATCATATAGAAACTTAATTGAGATGCAGTCATAGGAGATTCGTCGTGTCAGAACTATCACAATCAGAACTATCACAATTATCCCCTCAACCTCTATGGGACATCTTTGCCAAAATCTGCTCTATTCCTCACCCTTCTTACCATGAAGAAGCGCTGGCAACCCACATTGTTCAATGGGCGCAAGAAAAAGAGTTGCACGTTGAACGTGATCAAGTTGGCAATATTCTGATCAGAAAGCCAGCCAGTAAAGGGTTGGAAAATCGTAAAGCAGTTGTTCTGCAAGCACATCTTGATATGGTGCCACAGAAAAACAACGATACAGTGCACGATTTCACTAAAGATCCTATCCGTCCTTATGTTGATGGTGAATGGGTTACTGCCCAAGGTACAACTCTGGGGGCTGATAACGGTATTGGCCTGGCATCAGCGTTGGCTGTACTGGCTGATGACAATGTAAAACATGGCCCGCTAGAAGTTTTATTGACCATGACGGAAGAAGCCGGAATGGATGGTGCTTTTGGCTTGCAACCGGGCTGGCTTCAAGCTGATATCTTAATCAATACCGATTCAGAGGAAGAAGGGGAAATCTACATGGGTTGTGCTGGAGGTATCGATTTTACCACCACTTTAGCATTGACTCGTGAAGCTGTTCCGGCTCACTACAAGACACTAAAACTGATAATCAAAGGGCTAAAGGGCGGGCATTCCGGTTGTGATATTCATTTAGGACTGGGTAATGCCAACAAACTACTGGCTCGCTTCCTTGCCGCCCATACTCAGGAATTGGGGCTAAAACTGCTCGACTTCCAAGGCGGTACGCTGCGTAATGCCATTCCACGAGAAGGCCATGTTATTGTTGCCATCCCCGCCGATAAAGCAGCACAGCTTATCCAACTGAAAGATAAGTACTTGGATATACTGAAAAATGAGTATGCCATCGTTGAGAAAAACCTGACTGTATTATTGGAAGAGGTCGAAACCGACATTCAGGCATTAACTGATGACTGCCAAAGCCGTTTTATCTCATTGCTAAACAGTACCCCTAATGGCGTTATCCGTTTGAGTGATGTCATCAAAGGTGTAGTAGAAACTTCGCTAAACGTGGGCGTTGTTGCAATGGAACAAGATAAGGTGAATATCATTTGCTTAATCCGTTCGCTCATCGACAGCGGCAAGTCCTATGTCATAGGTATGCTCTCTTCACTAGCTCAACTGTCGAATGCTGAGATTTCCGCTAAAGGTGATTATCCCGGCTGGCAGCCAGATGCAAGTTCTCCTGTAATGCACTTAGTCAGTGAAACTTATCAACAGTTATTCGATAAGACACCCAATATTATGGTGATCCATGCAGGGCTGGAATGTGGCCTATTCAAGAAACCTTATCCTGATATGGACATGGTATCTATCGGGCCAACCATTACGGGCGCTCACTCTCCTGACGAACAAGTGCACATCAAGAGTGTCGGGCAATATTGGCAACTGCTGACTGCAATTCTGAAAGCTATTCCTGAAAAGGCTTAATCAGCTCTCCCCTGCCTCGATGTGATGGCAGGGGAATTACCATTCAAGCAAGAGTTGCCGCTCAATTTCTGGGTCCTGCAAAGTCACGTGCAAACCCACTAAACGAACGCCACGCCCTTCCCGGCGAGATATCCATGTTTTCTGGGCCAATTGCAGTAAATCCTGTTTATCCAATAATGGATGAACATGCTCCTGAGTGGTGAGTTGAAAATCATCAAATTTCAGTTTAACCCCCTGACGGGCAATCCGCAGATCAGGTTTAACGTTACCCAATCGTTTTTCTAATTCCAGATATAAACTTTCTATCAGTTCAGTACACTGTTCCCATATCAATATGAATAATCTTTCGCATTCTGCTTTAGCCTATCAACAATGACTGTATAAACATACATAAAAATAGACTCAAGAGCAATCTAGTAACAACATCAAGAGTTACTGTTAACAGACGCTTTTAGCTCAGATTTGAAAATATCTTGATCAACAAAATAATTAATACCGTTATTAACTTTTTACTGCCCGATTCCTTGCGTTAAGTGACCTATCTTATAAGTGCAACTTTTCTATTTAACGACATTCCAAGGATGCTTATAACAATGAAAAAACAAAAAACCTCAACTACAGCGACTACACAGCCAATTAATCGCCCTCTTCATTATGCTTTATCAAGCATAATTATGCTGAGTACGGGCCTGCCAGGTTATCTGGCTGCACAGGAAAATGAAGAGCAAAAATCAAAAGAAAAACCGGAAAAATCAGAGAAAGTCATCACACTTTCTACACTTTCTGTTATTGGCGGATTGAATAATAGCGTCAGTGCCGGAAGCTCCGTATTGAAAAAAGAGGATATTGAACGTACCCAAGCAGATAATATTGCCGAGCTGCTCGATCAACTTCCCGGCGTTTCTATGTCAGGATCGCCTCGTCCAGGCGGCCAAACTCTGAATATCTGGGGAATGGGTGATACAGAAGACGTTAAAATCACCTTAGATGACGCACCGAAAGGCTTCGAAAAATATCGCCAAGGCTCTATCTTTATTGAGCCCGAATTAATCAAGCGAATCGATGTCGATAAAGGCCCACATAATCTACTTGATGGTAATGGCGGATTTGGCGGAACAGTTAAAGTTGTCACCAAAGATGCCAGTGATTTATTACGGCCGGGAGAAGATTTTGGTGGATTGTTGAAATACAGTTATCACACTAATGATCGCCAAAATATTTATAGCAGCGCAGTTTATGGCCGGACAATAGAAGGCTTTGCTGACGGTCTGTTATATATGAGCAAACGAGATGGCGGCAATATTAAACGACCGGATGGTACCCGCTTTGTTTTCTCTAAAAGTGATCAGGCATCCTATTTATTGAAAACGAATTTTTACCTGAACGATGCTAATACATTGACACTTTCCGCTATGCGTTCTGATTCTGATGGTTGGCAGCCGTGGGCAGCAAAACGTGATGAGATAGCCGTTCCGTCAGAAGCCGATGTTGAAAAATATGGTTGGAATGAAGCCTGGCGCCGGAAATTGGTTTATCGTGATCAAACAGACCAAAATTACACAGCCAAATGGAATATTGCGCCAGAAGACAATCCGTTACTTAACCTGACAGCAACCTATGCCTATTCGAAAACAGAACAGCATGATAAACGCTCTGAAAAAGCTCACAGCGGTTTTCTTGGCTCATTGGGAAATGAAAGCTGGATCGACTATGTGGATAACCTAGTAGATATAAATAATGAAAGTACTTTTATAACCGGACCGATAGAACACACATTATTAGCTGGAGTTCGTTGGCATAAAAATCAACGTAATACCCTTATCCATGATAGAAGTAAAGACAAAAAACCTGAATATAATCATGGTTATTTTCAGCCAACCTATATGCCTTCAGGCGAGCAAAAAACGAGTAGTTTCTATTTGCAGGATGCAATGGTTATAGGCAGTGTTACTGTGACACCCGGTGTTCGCTATGACCATATCACCAATATTGGCAAACCCAATATCGCGGCAATCTACAATGATAACTCACCAAATGTAGGTCATGATTACAGCAATGTCACCTATACCGGCTGGTCTCCTCATTTTGGTATCATGTGGAAAGCAACACAAAACCTGTCACTATTTTCAGATATCAGCCGGACATGGCGCGCTCCGTTGGTGGATGAACAGTATGAAATGCAATATGCCAAGGCAAGTGTCACTGCCACCAGCCGTAACTTGGATGTAGAAAGAATAACTGGTTTACGCTTCGGTGCGATTCTGAATTTCAATAGCCTGCTGGCGGACCAAGATAGTTTGCAAATCCGTACGACTTTATTCCGTAATAGAGGCAAGGATGAAATATTTACCCGTCGCGGAATAGTGTGTAAATCACCGGATTGCGGAAAGCCTTTATCCAACTACCGTAATTTACCGGGATATACCATTCAAGGACTGGAAATCGAGACTTTCTACGACAGCAATTCCTTGTTCGGAAAACTTTCTTATTCGACTATCCGTGGTCAGAGAGATGCTTCACCTCGCAATCCTTGGGGTAATAAAACCTGGATTGCGGAAATTCCACCCACCTCCGCCCGCGCCATGTTAGGTATAAAAATCCCTCAATGGCAGATGGCAATAGGCTGGACCGGAGATTTTGTCCGTAAACAAGACAGATCGCCTAAAGATGGCGATCCAATGGCAAGACTTTGGTCAATACCCAAAAGCAAAGGTTATGCACTGCATGGTTTATTCGCCAGTTGGCAACCCAATTTCTGGCAAGGTTTTGAAGCTCGTGTAACAGTAAATAACCTGTTTAATCGGGATTATCACCCATATCTCAGTGAATCGGTTTCCGGGATTGGACGTAACATTAAATTCAGCGTCTCACAAAAGTTCTGATTTCTCACCTGATAGTTCCCTCTGTTTGAGGGAACTCAGACTGCTGACCATTCAGCTCTCCAGGTTTATTTCTCGCCCTGACGCTGAAATATCGCGACTAACTGCTCTTCTGAAAAATCACACTTATTTAGTTGAATAAGTTATTAGTTTTATTTAACAATAATTACCTTGATTGATAAAATAGTCATTTCTTTAATTGAAAAAGGTATGTTGTCGTCAGAATGGATACCTGTTAAATTAAGACTCTTATTATTTTATCGTATGGTTCATCTTATTTAGGTTTTTTTACGTCACATGATTTAACTATCCTTTTAACACACTTATTTATATATATTTTTTTCTTACTCTATATCTTGTAGTAAGAAATGTTAATTGATATTTCCATGTGTACACTGTCAGAGTTATTATTTTTTTCCGCCGACAAAAAAGCAGATTTTATAAATTCCGCAGAAATCAATACCTATTTCTCTAGTGCTTGAACTTAATATCTTTATCAAATACCATTAGATATATTTTACTATACCCCGAAAATAGAATATGACGGAACGCATTTATCTGTCCAGTCCGGTACTGACTGGTGATAACTTGGTAAACCAGCACTAGAAATCCAACCGGATGTGGGTGATCTTTTGATCTTTAACTCTCAATGTATGCACGCCGTGACTGCTGGTGTAGACGATCTACGTTTGAGTTTGTCATGTTTTATTGGCTACCGCGGAGCAGCAAACCCGCTGTCATTCTGGAGTTAATATGTTGCATAACTATTGGGGGGAATTTCTAGGACTGGCGGTGATTCATTTTCTGGCAGTGGTAGCTCCGGGGCCAGATTTCGCGGTTACCATACGACAAAGTGTGAGGTTTGGTCGCTGGGCTGGGATGTGTACGGCAGTGGGTATCGGAGCGGGAATATCAGTACACGTCATCTATACACTAGTGGGGGTTAGTGCATTGCTGCATACCACTCCGTGGTTAATGGAATTAGCAAAACTTGTTGGGGGAACTTACATCATATGGCTCGGTATCAAATTTATCAGGAGTAAGCCTACCGATGTGGCTGTCTTAGAGAGTGAGGGAATTGTTCAAGCTTCACAGAGTAGATGGAAAGCATTTCTGATGGGGTTTATGACAAACGCCCTTAATCCTAAGGCGACGTTGTTCTTTTTGGCAGTTTTCACGACTGTAGTGAGTAGCAATACACCTATCCCAATACAAATGTTTTATGGGGTGTGGATGTGTGTGGTCAATGCGGTATGGTTTGTATTGGTCAGTGTTATTTTTTCTAATATAGTGATTCGTAATAAATTCATACGGAAAGGGTATTGGTTCGAGCGGGTGATGGGACTGGTGCTGATCGGATTTGCTGTTCGGTTATTATTTATGTCTGTTTGAATTTCTCCAAAATAGGGATTGGCAACGAACATCTCAATACTAATATACAACTTGTTCGGTAATAGACGAAATGATTACTGTAATCAGCATGAAAACGGATAAAAAGATACTATTTACGATTTTATGTAATTGCCATTCCATTTTAAAGGTGGTTGCTTA
This sequence comes from Photorhabdus sp. RM96S, assembly GCF_042879335.1. Lineage (NCBI taxonomy): Bacteria > Pseudomonadati > Pseudomonadota > Gammaproteobacteria > Enterobacterales > Morganellaceae > Photorhabdus > Photorhabdus sp. RM96S. The sequence goes on from NZ_JBHFKT010000011.1 coordinate 43,010, forward strand.
GGCGACCACTAAATTAAATTATAAAGCAATATTGCCGACTGGATGATCAGTCGATTTCCTTATAAAGAAAAATTGCTGATAGCTGTTGTTAGACAGGAATAGATGAAAATGCTTTATTGCATCAACGATGGTAAAAATCTGGCAGATTAATCAGACAGCAAGGTTATAACGATTAAACGGATATTTAAATGTTAAAACAACGATTAAATTGCTTATAAAACAACAATATGAGTTAATTTTATCATGAAATCATATTAAAAACATAAAAGAGAAATGGTTTAAATCGAACCGTAGAAAAACAATGCTATTGGAATGATTAAATCAGTGTGAAAAATTTAAACCGGCGTATTTAAGATGTTGGTTTTGCATAATAAACACGACATAACAACGCTGAAAGTAACCCGATTAATATTCGTTTAAATCATTTATTTACGGATTTTATTACTCCGATTTTTCATGATTGATGATGTAATCGGTTTATAGGAAAGTTTATTACCCGGTTGAAAACATTATTAATTTTCTCGCTCAATTTCAGTGTAATATCGAATTTTCTACCCGCTTTGAAAAAACCTAATCACTGCCTTTTACCTTTAATGATTAAAGTTTTATCTGTTTTTTCATGACACACTTGCGCTTTTTCTCGATTTTAAAAACCCATCCGGTTGCGGCAAAATGCCGTAAGGGAACTCACTTAAGGCCAACAGCTTGACAGATGATGGTCATATGAAAATAATAATCATTTTCATATAGCCAAATTGTTGGAAATCATAATACCAACACCAAAGATATGCCTAAACTTAATTCTGAATTTAATCATTATGCTCAACAGTTTTATTTTGAACATCATGACTGGTTATATAACTGGCTACGTCATAAAATCCCTTGCCCGTGCCATGCTGAGGATCTCACTCAGGACACTTTCCTGAACGTTCTGTCAAGTTCAAATTTGTCAGACATCCGCCAACCACGGCCTTTTCTGGCGACCGTGGCCCGCTGTCTGGTTGCCAACTATTACCGTCGAAGAAAGACCGAAGAGAACTATTTAAAGTATATAAACTCGACACCAGAAATGACTATGCCTTCTGCTGAAAGCAGCATCGCCACATTTGAACAGCTTGAAAAACTCGATATCACTCTTGATAAATTGCCAGTTCAAGTAAAAAGCGCTTTTTTGCTGGCACAGCTACAAGGTCTACGTTATAGCGAAATAGCGGATCAACTTCAGGTTTCTGCCAGTTCAGTAAAACAGTATTTGCAACGAGCGCATAACAAATGTAAAAAAATTCAAATTCTCACTTAAAATTCAAAAAACCGTTCTGCGAAAGCAGTCTGATAGTGGGGGCTATAATCACACTCTTATTTCGTTTCGCCTGTGGTGCAGACGGTGCGACCATCGAGACACTAAAGGCGTATGTAGAATCACAGAAAACACCGGGTTAGCTCCCCCTTATATCCCCGCCCGCATTGAGTCCGCAGTTTTTTACGGGTTTTTGCCGCTAGTAAATAAGGTGCTAATACATATAAAACGTATTTTCCAAACTCAAGATAAGCTTTTTAATAATCAATACCCAATTTCTTTAAGCGTGAGATCAATGTCGTTGGGTTTATTCCCAATAATTTTGCTGCACCATCATCACCAAAAATTTTCCCTTTGCATTGTTTAACGGCAAGAGAGAAGTTTTTAATTTCCAAGTCTTTCAGTTGCTGCATGGTCAGCACGATTTCAATTTGTTGAAGTTTATTGTGAATATTCTGATGCGTAGTTTCATTTTGCTGTTGATCTTGTTCTAGCAAGTATTTAAAGGAAACAGTGCCTTGTTTCGCTATAATTAGGGCGCGTTCAATGACATTTTGCAATTCACGAATATTGCCAGGCCAGTCATATTGCAGTAATTCTAAAATATGCCTTTGTGAAAATGGGAGATAATTAATTTTACGCTTGTCACAAATCAACTTAGTAAAATGCGTAACCAAAAGTGGAATATCTTCTTTACGGTCACGTAAAGCCGGTGAATAAATCGGAAATACATTTAAACGGAAATACAGGTCTTCACGAAAGCGTTTGTATTTAACTTCTTCTTTTAAATTGCGGTTGGTGGCGGCAATAATCCGCACATCCACATGTCGCGTTTTTTCTTCACCGACTCGTTCAAAGGTCCCTTCCTGCAATACACGCAGCAATTTACTTTGTAGCTCGATAGGAATTTCACCAATTTCATCTAAAAACAGTGTGCCCTGATCCGCCAATTCAAAACGCCCGGCACGGTCACGCACAGCCCCAGTAAATGCACCTTTAACATGTCCGAAAAATTCACTTTCAAACAGTTCCGAAGGAATGGCAGCACAATTGACCCGAATAAGTGGTTGCTGTTTACGGTGACTGGATTGGTGAATAGCACGAGCAATCAGCTCCTTGCCTGTACCTGATTCACCATAAATCATCACATTGGCATCGGTTGAAGCAACCACCTTGATTTTTTCAATAATCTGTAAAATGGATACACTCCTGCCAATAATTTCATCATATTGATTTTCATGTAAAATTTCCTCTTGCAGATATTCATTTTGCTGTTCCAGTCGACTTTTTAAATCTTGTAGTTCTTCAAGGGCATGGGTCAATTGCCTTTCAGTATTCAGCCGATCGGTAATATCACGGAACACCACTACCGCGCCAATAATTTCACTGTCACGAATCACTGGGGTACTGGTGAATTCCACTGGAAAGCAACTACCATCACGACGCCAAAAAATTTCCTGAACCCCTTCATGCACAATACCGTCATGCACCGCTGCATAAATCGGGCACTCTTCTTCAGGATAAGGTTCGCCATTTTCATGGGTATGGTGATGAACCTTATGGATATTGTCACTCAATACATCTTCAGGTTGCAGCCCCAACATTTTAGCCCCGACAGGATTAATAAAGGTACACAAACCTTGTTTGTTAATACTGTAAATACCGTCACCGACTGAACTCAGCAATAAATGCTTGCCTGTGTCAGAGTCAATAAATAGCTCTTGTAAGGCTTGCGATTCTTTTAAACCTGTACGAATGGCTTTATCGGTATTTTTATTGAGTTGGCGCAGTTCTAAATCTTTGACATCCACCAGCGACCATATCAGCAAGGTTTTATTTTTATAGGACAATGAAACAGAAGTAATATCCAATTGGATTTTTTCACCGTTTTTATCAAAGATATACAACTGATTGTTCCAGGCCCGACCTTTTGTCAAAGCTTCCTCGGTAAATACCACAAGGTACGGCAGTTGTCTGAAATGACCAAAAATGGAAGTCACCGTTTTTTGAATAATTTCATGACGTTCATATTGTAATAATTGGGTGGCGCTAATATTCACATCAATAAACTGGTTTTGATGTGGATCTAGCACAATTAATGCCTGTGACGTGTGTTCAAATACCAACGGGCGAATCGAGTCTTCATAAACTACCCAATCCGAGATAAAGTCAGTCGTATTCATACTATACCCGTCATCTTTCAAGTTGCCTCTTTGTTGGCTGCACTCACTCACCCCGGTCACATAGTTACCTATGCTCCCTAGGATTCACTCCCTGGCCGTCGCGATGCATCTTTAAATCCATAGGGTATATGAAATTTCATAATTTAAGCTATGAAATTTCATAATAATACGAAAAATCCTAATTCCCTAATAGTTCAATTTATCTCCATAGGAAATATTTTTATAAAAATTAAATGCTATTTTTCAATGTGATAAGAATTAACTTCCACGCCAAAATATAACTTGGCACAGCTCTCGCATTAATACAGTCAGACTAGACTACATGTTGGTTCATTCCCAAATAACATTGAACTAGGAGTTGGTTATGCCAAAGATTGATATCGAGCAATATAAAGACGGCGATTTTCTTGTTGATTATGAAGAAAAAGTGTTTGAGGACGTCAAAGCCCAACCAGGTGAAAAGGCATTGGTGACTTTCCATACTGTTGCATTTGAAGGATCAATTGGCTTGATCAATGTGTTACAGGCAAAACGTTTGTTGCGCAAAGGCTTTGAAACCAAAATTTTGCTTTACGGCCCAGGCGTGCAGTTGGGTGTACAACGCGGTTTTCCAACTTTAGGGGCGGAAGCTTTTCCGGGTCATTTAGCCGTCAACAATCAGTTGAAAGCCTTTATGGAAGAAGGTGGCGAAGTCTATGCCTGCCGTTTTGCGTTACAAACGTTGTATGGGCAAACCGAAAAAGCGCTCATTCCAGGCATCCGTCCAATTAATCCACTGGATGTGATGGATTTAAAACTACTGATGCGTCGCGACAATGCCCTGATCATTGATACCTGGACTGTCTAAGTAAACATAAACTATGAGGGAATAAGGTTATGAACCGAATAATTAAAGCAGCCGCAGTACAATGTAGTCCTGTGCTTTACAGTCAAGCCGCAACAGTAAAAAAAATCTGTGACATTATTTTAGAGCTTGGAAAACAGGGAGTGCAATTCGCCGTCTTTCCTGAAACCGTCGTGCCTTATTACCCTTATTTCTCCTTTGTACAACCGCCATTTGCTATGGGTAAAGAACATTTAAAGCTATTAAATGAATCGGTGGTTGTACCTTCCGAAGCAACCTTAGCGATTGGTCAAGCCTGCCTTGAAGCCAACATGGTGGTATCGATTGGTATTAATGAACGTGCGGGCAGTACGATTTATAACGCGCAACTGCTATTTAATGCCGACGGTTCAATCATTCAGCATCGCCGCAAAATTACCCCAACTTACCATGAACGAATGGTATGGGGACAAGGCGACGGCAGTGGTTTACGTGCCATTAATTCTGCGGTGGGACGCATTGGTTCGCTGGCATGTTGGGAACATTACAACCCGTTGGCACGTTTTGCCTTAATGGCAGATGGCGAACAAATCCATGCTGCCATGTTTCCTGGTTCATTGGTAGGGCAAGTCTTTGCCGATCAAATCCGCGCAACCATTCAACATCATGCTTTAGAGTCTGGCTGCTTTGTGATCAATGCCACCGCATGGCTGCATCCCGAACAGCAACAGCAGATTATGCAGGATACTGGCTGTGATATCGGCCCAATTTCAGGAGGATGTTTTGCCGCCATCGTTTCTCCCGAAGGCAAACTCCTGGCTGAACCGATCACACAAGGTGAAGGTTATTGCATCGCCGATCTGGACTTTAGCCTGATTGATAAACGTAAACGCATGATGGACTCGATTGGACATTACAGCCGACCTGAATTACTCAGCTTATTCATTGATCGTCGTCCAACACATGTATTACACGAACTGAAAGTTGAAACATCAGCTCAAAGTCATCTCGAAAAGCTCACAAAATTTAATCAAGAACATGCCGAAACCATATTGATGTAAACCCAATCGATAGGGGGTTAAAGATGTCTGCAATACAACGATTAACCAAACAACGATTAACCAATTTGCAATTATTAACCGATTTGCAATGTAATGGTCTGAAATGGGAAGGCAATTTTGGCTTATCCCGTAAAGGCGGCGCAGGGCCAAGCGATCATAAGGCACTGAGCCTTGACGGGCAGACCATGATGATTCCTGTGCTGAACCTTGCAGCACAAGATTCTCCCTACACCGCAAAGCCTGAACCGCACTCTGACAAGGTAATTGTCTTTAAAAACCGGATTCCCGTGGCGACCTTAACTGCACCAGCACGACCACGTTTTTATGATTTAAAAACCGCAGAAGGCATTGCCTATGAACAAATTGCGACCTTACATAGCCGTGATGTGTTGGCGACAACGGTATTACAGCATTGCATTCGTATGAAGGACAAAGCAACTGCCTGCCAATTTTGCTCAATTGATCAGTCTTTAAAAGAGGGTCGAACCTTGATCCGTAAACGCCCGGAACAATTGGCTGAGGTAGCGAAAGCAGCCGTTGAGCTGGATGGCGTCAAACAAATGGTGATCACCACAGGTACGCCAAATACGGGAGATCGTGGCGCCAAAATTTTATATGACTCAGTTAAAGCGATTAAGGCGCAAGTAGATTTGCCAATACAGGTACAGTGCGAACCCCCTGATGATTTTGCCTGGTTTCAACGTTTAAAAGATGCAGGAGCGGTGTCGATTGGCATGCACCTTGAGGCGGTAAGCGAGCGTGTACGGCAGAAAATGATGCCGGGCAAAGCCGAAGTATCATTGGAAAAATATTTTGCGGCATTTGAGACAGCCGTTGCGGTGTTCGGTCGAGGACAGGTCAGCACCTACATTTTGGCAGGTTTGGGCGATACCGAACTGGAAATCGTAGAGATGACCGCCAAACTGACTGAAATTGGGGTGTATCCATTTGTGGTGCCGTTTGTGCCGATTCGAGGTACACCATTAGAGCACCATCCTAAACCTGATCACACTTTTATGCAGTCGCTCTATCCGAAAATTGGACAACAACTCAAGCAACATGGTTTGAACTCGGAAAATACTCAAGCCGGCTGTGCCAAATGTGGCGCTTGCTCTTCGCTGAAAGCGTATGAATAAGGAGAATGTGATATGGAACTTTCTCACTATCCCTGGCTGCTTGAGCTAAATGCAGGGCTGAAACAATTTGTTAGCGATGACATTGCCATCAAAATTGTGTCGGAAGATTGGGAGCGTCGCCAATATTATCGTTTGCGTGAAGTGACCTTTCGCGATGAACAGAAAATCTTGCAAGAAGATCGTGACGAATACGATGTTAAAGCATTAGGCATTGTTGCCATTGAGAAAATGTTTGGTGAGCATGATCGAGTGATTGGCGCAGTACGGATTTTCCCGGATGGCGAACAGACGTGGTATGGCGGGCGTTTATGCGTAGAACCTTTATATCGACGTCGCCATATCATTGGTAAAGCGTTAATCAATACTGCGGTATCGACCGCCAAAAACTTGGGATGCCGTACTTTTTTAGCCACCGTGCAAAGTCAAAATGAACACTATTTCCAACGGTTGTGTTGGGATAGTTTACGTCAGTTGACCATTGCCAACATTCCACATGTGCTGATGCAGGCACAGATTGAAAACTATCCATTACCGCATGTCCCCATGCAAGCCTATATGCAAAAGGAGACGCGATGATGGAACTCAATCAATTACTCGAAATGTTAAAACATACACCTGCTATGCAGTCCAAGCAGGCGATTGCTCACCATGTTTCAATTAACACAACTTGCCATGTGGATTCATTGGATAGCTTATATGCCTATCCCGGAGATGACACGGCAGCAGTATCGCTAAATGGTCAATATGTATTGCACGCCTGTGAAGGCATGTTACCAAGCTTTGTTGCCAATCATCCTTATTTTGCCGGATGGTCAGCGGTCATGGCGAATATTAGTGATATTGCCGCAATGGGTGGTCGGGCATTGTCAGTGGTGAACAGTTTTTGGCATGCCAGTAGCGAACATGCCCAATTGTTAATGCAAGGCATGCAGGATGCTTGTCGTGCTTATGGTGTGCTATTGGTCGGCGGACATACCAGTATTGGGGTAGTTTATCAGCCCACTTTATCAGTTGCGATTCAAGGCATAGCACGAAAACTGCTCTCGGTGTTGCATGTCAAACCACAACAAAAAATTCTGATCGCTTTAAATCTAAAAGGGCAATTCCACCCCAATACCACTTATTGGAAATGCTTTGAGCGTGTGCCTGACCGTATTTTACAGTCACAAATTGCCTTGTTGCCGCAATTGGCGGAGGCAAATCTGGCTCATGCCGCCCGTGATATTAGCAATGCCGGCATTTTAGGCAGTTTATTGATGCTGCTCGAAGCTACGGCATTGGGGGCACACATCGACTTAGATGCTATTCCTAAACCTGAAAATGTGGGTTGGTTTAAATGGCTACAAATCTTCCCCAGTTTTGGTTTTTTACTGACTGCCGATGCAAATGAATGTGAAGAAATAATCGAGCTGTTTCACCGTCAGGGCATTGCCTGCGCGGTGATTGGTGAAACCAATGTCAGTGGAGTGGTTGCCGTGCAACAGCAACAGCGGCACGACATATTTTGGGATTTTAACCGCCAAGTATTTACCGGTTTTTGTTATGCCGATGCGTTAAAAAAGTTACAGGCTCAATCCGTACAGATTAAACCTAAAAATCAGCAGGAGTCGATGTTATGCCCAGTGTGAATTTTACTGTGAAATGGCCTAATGGGGAGCTGATTCAATATTACTCCCCCTCAACGGTGATTTATGAATATCTGTCCATTGGTCAGCGTTACCCAAGTATGCAGTTCTTGCATCAAGTTGAAAATGGTCTGCATGCCGCCTCAGAAAGAGTACTGGCACGTTATGGCTTTTTCTGTAGTTCGGCCGTGGACAATCTGGCGATAATCAAACGCCAAGCCAAATTCTTCGGGTTAAATCCAGAAGATCAAATTGAAGTTATTGAAATGAAGAATCAATGAGAGGGATATTCCATGTTAAGTATCCAAAATCAAATATTACAGCCAAATTATGATGTGGTGATTGTTGGTGGCGGTCAGGCTGGTTTATGTATCAGTCACTATTTGCAAAAAGCGGGCATTGACCATGTGGTATTGGAAAAAGAATCCGAGTTGACCCATAGCTGGCGCCATAAACGTTGGGACAATTTTACTTTGGTGACACCGAACTGGCAGTGTCTACTACCTGAACATCCTTATCAGGGGAACGATCCTGATGGCTTTATGAAAAAACCTGAAATTGTGGCATATCTTGACGAATTTATTGAAAAGATTAATCCTCCCGCCATTTTAAATATTCAGGTAAAACATGTGAAAAAAGTGGCAGCGCATGAGTTTGTCATTGAAACCAATCACGGTACAACCACAGCCAAACAGCTTGTCGTTGCAGCAGGCGGGTATCACACCCCGATTTATCCAAAACTAAGCGACTCTTTGCCTAAACATGTGAAAGTGTTGCATTCGGAAGAATATTTAAATGTAGATCAACTACCTAAAGGTGCGGTGCTGGTGGTCGGGTCAGGGCAATCCGGTGCACAGATTGCCGAAGATTTGCATCTGGCAGGCAAAAAAGTCTATTTATCGACAGGCAATGCACCACGTTGTGCTCGCTTCTATCGCGGCAAAGATGTAGTGAAATGGCTGTTTGATATGGGTTATTACGAAACGACTGTCAAACATCATCGTTATAGTGAAAAAGTACGTAACAGTACCAACCACTATGTCACAGGGCGTGACGGCGGGCGTGATATTGACCTGCGTAAATTTGCCTTAGAAGGTATGCAACTGTTTGGACATTTTGATGACTTCAAAGAGGGTCAATTCTGGTTTAAACCAAATTTATCAGAAAACCTGGACCTTGCCGATACCACTTATAATCGCATTAATGCCTCGATTGATGAATATTTAGAGAAAAACAAGATTGCAACCGACGAACCTGCATCGGTATATCAACCTGTTTGGCAGCCTGAGCAGGAAATCACACACATTGATTTAGTAAAAGAAAATATCACGTCAGTGATTTGGTGTATTGGTTTTAAACCAGATTATTCATGGATTGATTTAGATATTTTTCAAGCCAATGGTTATCCCAAACATGACCGTGGTATTACTATCGATCCTGATGTTACATTTATTGGTTTGCCGTGGTTATATACATGGGGTTCTGGACGTTTTCTGGGGATCGATCAGGATGCCGCCTATGTGGTGCAGCATATTGAGCAACAAGTAAATCAGCAAAATATACCTATACCCTATAGATTTCAAGATGTATCGCGACGGCAAGGGAGCGAGTCCCCGGGAGCATAGATAACGATGTGACCGGGGTGAGTGAGTGCAGCCAACAAAGAGGCAACTTGAAAGATGACGGGTATATGCCACCTATAATGGGTGCCCAGTTTTCTACAGTCATGAAGATGCCCCCACTATCACTGGTGATTGAGTGGTGGGAGCAAATCACACGAGCGGTATTTTCTCCTTTGGCGAGATTTTTTATTTTGGATCAAATCATATTTTTTGTTTTTCATTCATCATACGGTTTAGCCACGGCACGGTGACCGACATGATGATAGCGACAATGAAGGTAGCAATCCCAATTTTGCCAAATACGCTGGTATAAATTGGTAATGTTTGCAATGGGTCAGTAATACCTTTCGGTGCGGCGGTAAGGGCTGCGACATAGCCGCCGAGTAAGGAGGAAGTTGCTTGAGTTAAATACCACATCCCTAGAATAAAACCCATCAAGTACTGAGGAACAAGGGCCGCAATCATTGCCAGGCCCAATGCGCTGATCATCAATTCACCGATGCTTTGGAAGAAATAAACCAGAACAATAAACCAAGGGGAGGTCAAACCTTGTTCATCTGCAAACCACAAACCGGCAGCGGCGGCAGTGAGGAAACCTAAAGAGCACAGGAACATACCAACTGCAAACTTAGCTGGCATTGTGAGGTCTTTACCTTTAGCACCCCAGTGAGTATATAAGGCGGCGAGTATCGGGCTGGCAACAACGATCCAGAATGGGTTAAGCGCCTGGAAACTGACCGGATTAATGTCAAAACCAAGCAACTGATGATGAACGTTATGGATGGCAAAGAAATTGAGAGAAGTTGGCATCTGAGCATACAGAATGAAGAACACAATAGCTTGAAGCATCAAAATGAAAGCAACAAACATTTTGTTACGGCCAGCTTTATCCTGCTTTAATGCTTCACGGAAGAAGATAAATACCACGATAGCAGATAGAGTAATCAGCACAATATTGGCTATTTTCACGTTGTGCATCAGCCATGCACAGACGTAAACCATCACAACACTTCCTGCTAATACCATGGATAGGTTTTTATAGTTGATTCGTTGATGGTCAGGTTCAGAACCAATATGACGTACCGTATTGCGACAGAAAATATAGACTAACAAAGCAATAATCAGACCAATACCACAAATATTGTAGGTAACGGCATAACTAAATTTTTCCGCAATAACAGGAGCGAGAGCGAGTGAGAACAGCGAGCCGAGGTTGATTGACATGTAAAACAGCGTAAAAGCGCCATCCAGACGAGGATCTTTGGGTGGATAGCATTTAGACAGCAGGCTGGCTGGGTTAGCTTTGAACAGGCCGTTACCAACGGCAATCGTTCCCAATGCGTAGAAAATTAAATCAGGGTGTAGGATAGAAAGACCTGTCATAAAGTAGCCAATTGCCAGGACTATGGCACCCAACACAATGGTTCGTTTGGTTCCCAGTAAGTGGTCACCTACATAACCGCCAATCGAGATCAAACCATAAACTAACGCGGCAAATGCACCGAAGGTAATAAACGCTTGTTCCTGGGAAAATCCCAATTTTTGTACAAAATAGACAGCAAGAACGCCTTGTACACCGTAGTAGCCGAATCGTTCCCAAAGCTCGACGAAGAAAATCATAAAGAACGGCTTGGGTTGTTGTAATAAACCGATGGATGCGGGTTTATTCATAATTGATTGCCTCTGATTAGCATTATTGGTTGAAATACACTCGGAAATGTACAGTGACGTTCAGTGACATGATCTGTCGCTAAAGTGGTTTTTTTATGTACTTTATTCAAGTGATCGGAGGACAGTAGATTATTATATGGTTAAAATATGTTCTTGGTGGGCGATCACACTAATATAAAGATATTAGTATTGAATTTAATAGTATATTCATTAAGTGAATATCAAAAATAATCAGAAGCTTAATGGAAGTGTTGATAAAAAACGCTATTCAGGCCGTTTGGGGCCTGAATAGTGGAAGAACAATCACTGCCTGATGGAGAAGCAGTTAAACTGTGGCGGCTTCAATTTCCAACATAACTGGACGGAAATTACGCTTGAAATAGATGAGGCCGTGGCCCTGTTCGCTCACCGTGATATGTTTAATCTGAACCAGATACACGTTATGCGTTCCCACTTCTTGCACCTGTTCAATTTCACCTTCAAGGCTGGCGAGGGTGCCGGTTAACACCGGTTGGCCTAATGGCCCTGTCTGCCAGATATTCCAGCGAAAACGCTCTTCCATGCTGACTCCGGTCATACCGGCAAAGTGCCGTGCCATCAATTCTTGTTCATGGTTTAAAATATTGACACACAGGCGGCCATTTTCCTGAAAAACTGTATTCATAGCACTGCTGCGGTTAATGCATACCATCAGCGTGGGTGGCGTATCGGTGATTGAGCATACTGCGGTGGCAGTGATGCCACAGCATCCGGCATGACCATCGGTGGTGACGATATTCACCGCTGCTGATAGGCTCGCCATCGCATCTCTGAAACGCAGGCGATGTTCATTTTCTACAGACATATTGGCCTCCTGCTACCGATTATTTCAGCAGCGTATCTAACTGGTTAATATCGCTATTGTTGTGTAAATGTGGCCTACGCCAGCCATGCTGATCATAATCAGCAAGGCAGCGATCAACCATATCCATCATTTTTTTCATATTGCCAGAGCCATGAGCATGGCGCAGACATTGCATCCGAATTTCATCCTGACTTCCGGCATAGTTGATTTCGTACAATTCGTGACGACCACCAAATTCACTACCAATGGCATCCCACATCAGTTTTAAAATCTTAATGCGTTCAACGTGATCGATACCGTTGGAACCCCGAACATACCGGGCGAGATATTTATCAATTTCTGGGTTATTCATATCACGTACACTGGATGGCAAATAAATTAGGCCGCTGGTAACGTTACTTTCAATAATATTTTTAATTTTCGTGTAGGCCATTGGTGCCATAACGCGATAAGTCTGTATTGCCTGAGTATCTGGCAGATAAGCGCCGCCTTTCCACGGTTTGGCTTCTGCCCACATTGCATCACTCAGTGACCAAAACAGGTTACGCCAGGCAACCACTTCACCCAGGTTAGCCTGAACACCACGGAATTCTATCACGCCAGTGCATTCCAAGCTCCTTTGTAGCAGAGCGGTAATAAAATCCAATTTCACCGCCAGCCGTACACAAGCCTGTAATGGGAACAGACTAGTGAAACCCGCTTGGACGGCCCAGTTGCGTGCACGGTCAAAGTCGCGGTAAATCAGGACATTTTCCCAAGGGATAAGGACCTTATCCATCACCAGAATTGCATCGTTTTCATCGAAACGGCTGGATAAGGGATAATCGAATGGGGAACCTGTTGCGCCTGCTACCAATTCATAGGAGCCACGGGAGATCAATTTCACGCCTTCCGCGTCCATTGGCGCGACAAACATCAGGGCGAAATCAGGGTTATCCCCCATTACTTGCGCGGAGCCAAAACCGATAAAGTTATAGTGAGTCAGGGCTGAATTAGTTGCTACCACTTTTGCGCCGCTGACGATAATACCGGCATCAGTTTCTTTTTCTAGCTTAATATAGACATCACGTGTCTGATCGGCGGGTTTATGGCGATCGATTGGTGGATTGACAATGGCATGGTTAAAGTAAACGCCTGTTTCCTGAATACGTTTGTACCAGGTACGGGCGTTATCAGCAAACTGACCATAATATTCAGGAAATGCGCCGAGTACGTTACCGAAGGCCGCTTTATAGTCAGGCGAACGGCCCATCCAGCCATAGGTTTGACGTGACCATTCAGCGATAGCATCACGTTGTTGGCGCAGCTCATCCGCACTGCTAGCAAAGCGGAAGAATTTGTGAGTGTACCCGCCGTTGCCGGTATCGGTATTCCAGCACAAGGTATCATGGGTTTCAGGGGCATGCAGGGCATCGTACAACTGACCGATTGAAGCAGCAGAATTGCGGAATGCGGGATGTGTAGTGACATCTTTTACGCGTTCGCCATAAATGTAAATTTCGCGGCCATCTTGAAGGCTTTTCAGGTACTCTTCACTGGTGAAAGGACGTTTTTTGTCGGCGCGAAAATCTTCTGGTTTCATGTCTACCTCACAGTCGTCATAAAAAGCGCCTGTCTTGATATAAGATAATCAATATTGGCACATAGATGTTAATTTAATGTTTGTTTTGTGTTTCTTAATTGAAGCTTTAGAACGGCATTTCTTGAATAGATTTTCGGAAGGTTGACTGGTACTTTTCGTTGGAAAGGATGCTTTATTACTTAAAGTGTGATCCACACGGTATTTTTATGATTGTTATTTCAAGGTCTGTTTTTTTGTCGGCTGCACTCACTCACCCCGGTCACATAGTTATCTATGCTCCCGGGGATTCGCTCCCTTGTCGTCGCAATGCATCTTGAAATCCATAGGGTATAGAGCTGGCTAATTTGAGTTCTAGAACTCGAAGCAAGCGAGTGAACCGAAAAACCATTTTTTTCCAAAATAAGAAGAAATGTGAGATAAAGTTATAGAGACTTTCATCGGGCGTGAAAACTGCATTTTGTATATAGATCTAATTATTTAATGTATAACATTGATTATTAAGATTAAATATATTGTCTGGAGTGTAATTCTAATTGGTAATATCATATTTGAATTTATGGTATTTATGTGTGATTAATTAATTATGACGTGAATCACGATATTGAAAATTAGATTATTAATTTATTGATTTTTTTTGTATGGTTTGTATTTTTATACATAGTTTAAAATAAATTATAGATTGAGGAATTAAAAAATCTAACGAGATAATACATCTTCTATTAAGAAGCAGAATGCCAAATGTTAATATTTTTCAAATCTTACGATTTTATTTAAGTTAAACTTAAAAATAGTGTAACACCTTGTATTAAAGTGAAAGCCTATAGCTATAACTGAGTTTAAGGACTGAGTGTAGCGGTGCTATTGGTTATTTAACTTAGAGCCTATCTCAATAGGCGTAATTGTTGCAGGCAGTTTGAACACGGACAGCGCGGAAAAACCGGAGCGTACACGTAGTACGTGAGGATTTTGAGCACTGCCCAGGTTCGCTCTTTATGGCAAAGAAGGGCAAATAAAATAGCCCTATTGAGATAGGCAGTTAGTAAACCGGTGGTAATTCACATAGGATATTCTATGTAAATGAAAGAGAGACATATCCCTTATAGCTTAACGATACCTATGGATTTTTCGCTGGATTAATATCACTTCTTATTTGAAAAGGAGATTACTCATCGTGTCTAAACTGGCAATACATGGTGGCTCTTCCATTCGAACAATGTCTTGGCCTGGGTGGCCTACAAGTTCTCCCGAAACTGTAGATAATCTACTTTCTGTTTTAAATAGTCAGCGTTGGTCAATAAGTGGACCATACCGTGGGGTACCTTCTTTTGAACAGCGTTTTGCTGAAGCTTATGCACGTTACACGAATGCTAATTATTGTGTTCCTGCTTCCAGTGGTACTGCCAGCTTGACTATGGCTTTAGAGGCAGTAGGGGTCGGAGCTGGTGATGAAGTCATTGTACCTGGTTTATCTTGGGTCGCTTCAGCATCAGCTGTTCTTAATATTAATGCTATTCCAATGCTAACCGACGTGAATCCTCAGACAGGGTGCTTAGATCCAAATGCGGTTGAGGAAGCAATTACTTCTCGCTGTCGTGCGATTACAGTTGTACACCTCGGTTCTGCGGTTGCAGATCTGAATGCCTTAATGCATATTGCAGAAAAAAATAATTTGCCACTCATTGAAGATTGCTCTCAAGCACACGGTGCTCGTTTTGCTGGTCAACATGTGGGGACATTTGGTATTGCTGGAACGTTCAGCATGCAACACAGTAAGCTGTTGACCAGTGGAGAAGGTGGAGCAGTACTAACTCAAGATGAGCAAATTGCTAGACGATTAGCCCATCTACGCGCCGATGGACGCACATTAAGCAGTGTACCACCACCGTTGGATCATATGGAGTTATTAGAAACCGCTGAGTTAATGGGTTCAAACTATTGCTTGTCTGAATTTCATGCCGCAATTTTGTTAGCTCAATTAGAAAAACTTGATACCGAGAATGCTATCCGGCGCTGTAATGCTGAATATTTGGATGAACTGATGCTGCAAATTGGCTGTTTTCCTCAGCAAACCACTCTGGGTACCACTGAGCGTGTCTATTATAGCTATGTCATTGGGTTACCTGAATCTGTCTTAGAGAAGGTTTCAGTAGAAAAACTGGCAGAAGCCCTGTCAGCAGAGCTGAATTTACCTTGTAAGCCTATGTACGCCGCATTAAATCAATGTACGTTATACCAACCCGCGAGTCGGCGGCGTTTCGTATTAAGCAAAGACTTTCAGTCATCCGTTCAGCCGCAGCGTTTTAGTCTGCCAATAGCGGAGGCATTCTCCCATAGCCACATTGCCTTGCCGCATCATTTTTTACTTGCAGAAGAAACAGACATGCTTGATGTCCAGCGTGCTCTGGAGAAGGTAATGAGCCATGCCGAGCATCTATGAATCACTAAAAGGCCAAAACTATTATGACGTCAACACATTGCCATCGTTTTGTGTTCATCCGACACGCAGAAGCAACATGCAATCTACAGGATGACCATGTGTTAATCAGTTCAGTTTTGCCTGATTCACCATTGACGGAAATGGGCCAGCAGCAAGCACAATTATTAGCAGATAATTTTCCCAAGGAGTTAATCGGAGACAAGATATTTAGCAGCCCAATGGTCCGAACAATGCAAACGGCCAAATTTCTCACTGCACGGTACAATTTACCGTTGATATCTGATGAGCGTTTGGAAGAAGTGCGTATAGCACCTTCACTGATACCGCCATTAAGTTTGCCGGAATGGGATGCAATGCTGGAAGAACGTTTGAATAGTCCCACAATTAAAGTAAGACCTGAAGTAGAAACTGTTATTGAACAACGAGCACGAGTGACCGATTTTTTGCGTCAACGGCACCAACAGCGTGGCCGGGAAATGGTCACTCTGATCGTTTCCCATGCATTCACTATAGAGTTAGCAATGTTTGTGTTGCTAGGGCTGGAAATCTCCCTATTACAACGCTGGCATATGCGTATTAGTAATACAGCATTGCACGTTATAGAGAATGAAGAGATAGGTGGAAAATCTAGGCTTGTTCTTGTTAACGCGAAAAATCATTTGAGATTATGGCTTTAAAGGTAAGAAGATAAAACGTATGGCTGCAAAATTTGAACGATTACAACAACTTTCCCGGCACACTGATTTTTCAGCATTGGTTCCACCTTTAGTGGGATTTGCGGCTGATAAAGCGCTTGCCATTGTAAGACATTATCCGCAAGCAGATACCGCACTGCTACGCACCCTCTACAGTCAGTACATCACTGAGCACCCCGATTGGATAAAACAGGTTGAGAAAGTTTGTGGCCCTGCCCCCTGGATTATTCGCAGTGCGGGTTTAGAGGATGGTGATGCTTTCGTGAATGCTGGAGGCTATGCCAGTATCATCTGTCATTGTCCGGCAGATTTTAGTGATACGCTTTCTACGGTGGCTTTCAGTGGATTTGAACTTCAATCCATTGAACAGCAACGGTTAAGTGATCCGGGTTATCAACCGCAGCCAATCACCTGTTTTGTGCAAAAATTGATTGAAGGTACGCCATCTACAGTGGACGCCTTACAGGCTCCGTATCTGACAGCCGATGCATGCCATAATTTAAATAAAATTATCAATCAATTACATCAATATTTCTCTGAAATTGCGTTAGACACTGAGTGGGTTTTGGAAACGGATCATGGCCTGGTTTCCGTGACCGGATTGACTTTACATGCCTCTGAAGGTATCCGGGGAGAACTGGCGTTCGGTTTTGGTTTTGCGTCTGCACAATCCCCCGGCTCAAGGGCAAACTCTGTGGCCTATCATTGGCCAACGTTAGCTGCACCTCTGTGGCATGGCGCTCAATTATGTCAGGTTCGCGTGGATAAGATTTGGTTAGTACAGGCACGCCCCGCTCCGGGTTATGTACTTGAGCGTCAGGTTGAGCAGTTAACCACTGAAGTGAAAGAAGAGCTGGCACGTAGTATGCAGGTGGTTCCCGTAACAACATTGCTGCATCCTGCAAAGCCTAATTTAGGCGTTTTCCTTTCGGCATCTACATTAGACGATGCTTGGTCTCGTTATTTGCGTCTTCCTTTGCCAGTGCGATCCACTCTTGTGGCTGTCTTCGTTGAATCAGGCGTTGCCAGTGAACATGCTGGCATCATGTTCCGTCAACAAAAATTGCCCGTTTTTCTTACCCAGTTAACCAATATCCCCACAGTTCCTTTGGTCATTATTAATAGTGTGGGAGAGCAAGCCTACTTTAGTGCGCAAAAACCACTTATCGAATTGGAAACGGAAACCATTGAGTCGGTTAATTTGCCTGCTGCTGTACAGCATATTTTTGACGATAGAGAATCTCTGCCCATTACGGCGCTGTCTTCTCAAGATCTTTCGGATGTTTTGCAACGTGCGCTGGCTGGCTTACCGGTATTAGAGGAAAAAATCGGTGCTTCACTCAGGCAACGTACTCTTTTTCCAATGGACACGTGGTTACAGCATGGTGACATTGTCCGAAGCCCAAGTTTAACAGGTTGGCTCCTGGCACAAGTCGGTGAGAAAGCGATGATGCTCTACCCTGCTCATTGGTTGGCAACCGATGTAACAACAGATTATCTCTGTGCTTTCAGAGCCAAAACCGATACGCAGTCAGCATTACCGAACTTATGTAAGGCTATCCCAACATTGGCAGATAAGGTCAGCCAACTCAATGACCTGCGCCTGCTGATGTTATTTATCAAAGCCGAATCATGGATTGAGAGAATTCCCGCGATGCCATTGGCGCAATGGGTTGATGTTGCGATAACGTCCCCAAATGGGGATGGGCGTCTGCTACTGGCGTGTCTACTTCATGTGCTCGCAGATACAGACATTATTCCCATTTATGAAGATGCAGACCGGATCAACATCTTACACGCGTTAACCCAGGCAGCAGGCTCTACACTTTCTGTTCACGAACTGTTTGAAGTTATCCATCATCGTCAATTGTCACCGACTGCACTGGCAAATCTGGTTTGTGCGCCCAAAGCGTTTGCTGACTATGTGGCTTTCCTGTCTCCACTTAAGCGCTTTAAAGCAGCCGCAGCACTGGCAGGAGCGAGTGAAGCCGCTGATTTGCTACAAGCTACGGATAGCCTGATGAAAGAGTTACATCAGGCGAAATTACCCACCTTGAGGGCACTTTGTCGCATAGATTTAGTGGATACTTACGATCAGGTACTCAAGGCGGTATTAGCCGATGTGGTTGATAGACACGAGCTGAGCACGTATCAAAATTATCTAGATCTGCTCAGCGATTGGATGGAGTTTGCTCAGCTATCAACGCTTTCTGCCACAGAAAAATCGGCATTAAGCGCTTTCCAGGGATGGGTAGAGCATGTTCGTCATAACCCTATGCCGGACACTTTTTTTCTTGAATTAAAAGAAGATGTTGTAGAAATCTTGGGGGATGATTTCTTACGTTGGCAGGTTTTAATGCCTGTCGCCGGTAATATGACACCGGAACAGCTACCGATAGAAAATGCTCACCAGTTACACAATCTATTGCATCAATGGATGCTGGTTCGTTTCCGGGCTGAATCGGGGCCTGATCTACCTGCGCTTTTACATAAATTGATCAATATCGCTGATGGTTTTGGTGATGCCCGCTCTTGCCTTTTAAGGTTAACTAATAACCTCTTTGAGATTTCTCTGCCTTTTGTCGTACATAAGGCCAGTTTCCTCTTTAATGAGAAGGAATTGGTTGTTGAGTTCTGCGAGCTTCCGAATGCCCCGGAAGAGGAGATTGGTCGCTTATATGTCTTCGATGCATTGGCATCACGTATTTCAGAATGGAAACCACAATGGCAGATATCATCAAATCGGGTCTGCCAATTAGGCACTTGGACACTTTTCTTACGTTTAAAGCGTGCTGATGGCTTACATTGGCAGAGACAGGATCTTGAGCAACTGGTGCTTTGGTTGCGAGTGCTATTCGATACTGCTTATGATTTCTCCTATGTGCCTAATGATGAAGTTTCCCATGTGCATGACATGCTGGGACATTCTCCCTGGAGTGATCTATTCCACGCTTATGTTAATTACCGGGCTGTGATTGATTTTTCTGTTCAGCGTATCACAGTTTATTCGTTGCCCTTTGCCTCAACGCTCGCTGCACTCTGTCTGAATGAATCTATACGTGATGAGGTCACCAGCGCTTACCTTGCTGGTTTTGACCATGCCTGGGATGCTTTTCACCGAATTATTGAGAAGCTGGAAAAAACAGAGGATGACCAAGAACAGTGGGAATGCCTTCACACCACCGCAGGGCAGATGGGATTACTCCTTTCAGCAGTATGGCCAGAGCAGACGTTGATGCGGATGGTACAAAAACCACTCTCCCCGATTGGGGCTGAACGGATCGCAGTCAGCTTGTTACATCGTCGAGATTTGTCGGCTACATTGCAGCAGTTGGTTACTGCTCCAAAAAATGCCGGATTGCGTAATTTAGTTTTGCACCACGTTCCTGAAATCGCGGTAAATGCAGGTTCTGCTGCCTCAATCGCAGGTGAAATCGCGATTTGGCAAAGTCAGTTTAAACGCTGCAAAGAGTACTTGCTTGCCTATCATGCAAATGTACTCTCTGAGGGCCAATGTCAACAATTTGTCAGACAACTTAGTCTTATCCCTTATGGCATCACAGAGGAAATTGAAACGTATATTCAACGTGCTCTGGCTCCTATAGCCACAGAGGAGAAAGGCCGTTTTAAATTGTCTGAAGTTGATCCGATTGCGATTATTAGCACTATGCGGACAAAATGAGGGCAGAATGACTAAATACCTAGGCAAGGTTGCTAGAATACAGATTACTCCCTCAGAGTTAGTGGCGAAGTTATTCGCCACTGAATATGCTCAAAACGGTGATGGTTATGTATCAGCCTGCGCTCTGGGACAAATATGGAGCGACCTAAGTCTTCTTGCTGAAGCCAGTCAACAGCCGTTATCTGTCCGCCGTCAGGCCAAATGTTCTGCTACACATGCGCAACAGGCCGCTTTGTCTATCGCTTGTGGTCATAAAATCACGGCTGAAACGGAGTGTTCTCAACAAATAGGCATTGTATTGCAAGGTCAATTTTCTCCCTGGATGGATCTACTGACCCGTATTTTGGCACTCCCCTTGCCAGAGTGTTATGGCTATGATGTAGGGGATACCGAAGTCTGTGTGGATGATGCAATCCGTTTCGCCCGCCAGTTTGCCTCCGGGCGTTCCATCGTGGTTGTCGGTCTCCGCAGTGGTGGGAGTTTTCTTATTCCACGTTGGGTTGCAGGATTAACTCAGATTAATGGTGTGCCCCCTGCATGGCTAACACTGCGCCCTTTAAGGCATATTAACGCCTATTGTCAGTACCATCCTTCAGAGTTGGATACTCTATTTCGTCTTCTTGACGCACAATCTGAACGTCCAGACGTCGTGATTGTTGATGATCAACCCGATACAGGCAATACCGTTGAAAAACTTGCGGAATGGTTAGCCTTCAAAGCAGAAAACATCTGGTTTGCCAGCATTGGGCATGTGAGAAAAATCACAACATCAGCTTCATGGTCAACCGTATTTGTGCGATCACCACTGATGACACGTGAACGGCGTTCACTCTGGCAACTGTTGTTAAAAAATGATCACCGCCATTTTCTTTCTACATTGACTTCTGCGATACCAGCGTCTGATTTACTGAATTCGACAATAATAAATAACGCGGATACACAGATCTTTATCCATTGCCCAACAATGGAAAAAAGATATGGCTTGGATGAGGCTTGGTTGCCTTGGAACTCGCCAGCAATGGAAAAATATGCAAGAAGGTTGATTAACCCCAAAAAAACTCCCTTGTTAGTCACGGATAAACATGAAACGCCATTGTTGCACCTGAGATTTATTGGGGAAAGCACCTATGGACTCACGGAATTCAATCGGGTGAAGCAAGCCAATACTGCCCATCCTGAGGCGTGGTTTCTTGATGGTTATCATATTGCTCAACATCTTCCGGGATTGCGGCCATTACGGGATCTTATGGCTGAAACACCTCATGAAAATCATCAGGTTTGGCTTACACAGTGCAACGCTGTTATTCAGTCTGTCAGCCAATCACCATTAATAGATATTGTCGGCCAGCTACCTCAGATTCCAATAGGAGCAGCCATTCGTAATGCATGGGAACGCCTGCAACACAAAGTGGGTAAAAGTAAATTGAGTGAACACAAAGTACCTGACTTACCCATTTGGCTCGATTCACTCAATATTCCTCCTTTTGCAGGAAGTACCCGACCAATACGCTCTTCCCTTAGCTATGCCTTTGGTGATTGGCACTGGCAAGTTGGCAAGGATGGGCATCTCTACCGTTTTCATCAGGAGGCTAACTGGGGAGGGATAAGCTGGCCAGAATTGGAGATAGCTGTTTTTCTGTTGGTATATCAACTGCCGCCCGCCACATTACAGCTGATGTACAACAGTAACCAGACAGAGAATGATAATTCACCAGTGATATTCACTTCCTTACCTGTTGCGCTGCTTTTACTACTTGACGGTTTCCGCCGGGAAGTACGTCAATTTAGCTCTATAGGTAAGATGCGATTATGTGAAGATCTCACCTTGTTATTCCAAACTTTTATCCAGTACCACAACTTGATTATTGAAAGCATCGCGAATATGCAACCGACTGAAATATCGGGGAGTGTTTATGAGTAAACCTGAAAAAATCGCCTCTGCTATTGGCGTACCGGCACCAAACTTACGTGCTCTATCCGCAAGTGGTGCTATCGTCAGACTGAGTGATGGAAAAGACTATATTGACCTGATGAATGGCAAAGGTAGCATCACGTTGGGACACCATCATCCGGTAGTCACAGAAGCAATAATCTCCAGTTTAAATAATGAACAGGGGTCTTCCACCTGCTGGTCAGAGCCTTTTGAAGCTCTCGCAGAAATCATTGTTGCTGATAGTGGTATCCCAAATGGGCAAGTTGCTTTTTTCAGCTCAGGAACTGAAGCCTGCCGTGCTGTTGTCCAGTGTGCCCGGAAGATAACAGGCAAAAAAATCATCGCCAGCGCAGGTTACCACGGTTGGGGGGATTTATGGGCTTCGCCTTCCCATTTTTTGCAGCCAAATGAAAGCAGCATTATCGATTTCTATTTCATCCCTGAGTTACTGGCTGATGTGTTAGAAAACTATCATGGCGAAGTCGCAATGGTGATGATTTCTCCCGACTATGTACATCTCAAACCAGAAACATTAAAAAAAATAGCCCATCTTGCCCGTGAATATGGCGTTCTATTTTGCAGTGATGAAGTCAAAAATGGCTATCGTTCAGTGACTGGTTCTGCGTTACAACAGGTTATTGGCGAACAGGCTGATTTTTATACCTTTGCCAAAGGACTATGCAATGGGCAACGCTTATCCTGCCTCGTCGGGCCAACTGAAATGATGCAAAAAACTAAACATATGACCTATACCGCTTACTTTGACACAGTGCCTATTGTCGCTGCTTTAGCCACATTGAAATATATGCATGACGAACAAGGCTACAAACGTCTGGTCTCGTGTGGGTCAATGCTGGCAAACACATTACGCACACTAATTGCGCAGGCAGAGTTGCCAATAAAAGTCATGGGGGATGGACCATTACTGCAATTTATCTGTGCAACGCCAGAATTGGATGAGGCTTTCTATACTGCTTGCGGTAAACACGGCCTGTTACTGTATAAGTTTGATAATCAAGCTGTTTCGCTGGCAACTGAAGCTGTTTTAACGAAATTGGAGATCCACTTCAAACAGGTATTTTCAGAACTTGCTCTACACTTCTCTACGCAGCACCAAATCCATGTCTCTATCGAGCGACAAATGGAAGCTGCATTCAATATGATCGACGGTGCCAGTGATATTATGCCTGCTGCCGATGCTATCCATTGGTTACAAAGGTATGCCTTATGAGCAGAATAAAAGACTGGTATGGTAAACGTCTGACCTTAATTGCTCCACATCCCGATGATATTGCTTATTCGATAGGTGGTTTTGTCTCACAACTGGCGGCTGTATCCACATTAGAGGTTGTGACCGTATTTACCCAAAGTCGATGGGCGCTCCCTAAATCCCTGCGTGATGCGGGTTCCGACGTTATCAGTAAAATACGCATAAAAGAAGAGCAGACTTTTTGTCAAAATTTTAAGATGAAGTTATACCCTCTTGGGCTCTCAGATTCCAGCCTGTCCGGCTATGACGATGGGAGTGAGCGCCAATTGCAGTTTACTCAGGGACAACTTACTAATGACATACGAACTTCAATCGTATTGGAGATGCTACAGCAGGTCTTGGGAGAGTCCAACCCTGATGTTGTGATTGCGCCAGCCGCCATTGGTCATCATATCGACCATCAGATTGTCCATCATGCCATTTGTTCACTACATAATCATCAATGGCAACTTGCTTTTTACGAAGACCTGCCCTATGCAGCTGAATTTACACTGGATATTTTGGAAAAACAGTTGACAGAGCGAAAATTCAGCATACTAGAAGCCATCAGTATTGATCAAACATTAGCAGATAAATTCTCAGCACTATCTAATTATGCCAGCCAAACCGATCAGGAAACGATTGATGCAATTATTGTCCATGCACAACGTCTGGCACAAACATGTTTCCATACCGGGCAAGCAGTTTACCATGCAGAAAGATTTTGGGAGAAATCATGTCAATATCAGTAGGTTATATTCGTCAATTAATTATCAAAATCGCCTGTGAGACAACGGGAGATGACGCAGAAGAACTAATCAAGCGAGGACGGTTAGAGATCCCTGCACGGGATGCCATTGAATTTATGGTACGTCTGGAAGCACTCCTTGATTGCACTCTGGGTTGGTCGAAATACGAACATTTGTCAATGGAAATTAATAACCTCGCAGAAATAATAAACAAGAAGCTTAATACACAATCATCTGATGAACCAATGCCATTATCACCTTAATCATAGGTAAAAAAATGATAAATACTGAAAAAAATGGTATTGATATACCTTTTAATAACAATAAATTACATGAAAAAAGCAATGTGTCATCCTGTTTACTTCAAGATAATGCGTATTCTATGCATAAAATTGAGTTGCATTTTGAAGATGTTGCTTATCCTTTCTGGGTAGGGAGCCACTGCACAGAGGAAATTTCGGTGCATTTAGCTGAGATGTCGGCGTCTTCTCTGCATATCATTACTGACGATACCGTAAACCAGCTTCATGCTGCTCCTTTCGTACAACGGCTAACTCTAAAAACAAAGGTGCCGGTTTGGGTCTGGTCAATTCCAGAAGGAGAAGCAAATAAGTCACTCAATACATTGGATTATCTGGCAAATCAATTGCTTAATACGGATGTTGATCGCAAAAGTGTTATTGTCGCGATGGGAGGGGGGGTTATCGGCAATATAGCAGGGCTGCTGGCCGCGCTACTATTTCGTGGTATTCGTTTCGTGCATATCCCCACTAGCCTGATTGCAATGAGCGATTCTGTTATTTCTCTAAAACAAGCGGTGAACATGCCACAAGGCAAAAATCTGATGGGTTGTTTTCATACGCCAGAAGCGGTTTTTGCTGATACTGCTTTCTTGCTGACGTTGCCGTCCCAACACTTGCGATCTGGATTATGCGAAATCATTAAAAATGTGCTGATATTGGAAACTGAGAATATCCCATTTTTAACTAGGACACTGAATGCAGAAGCGCATTACGACGAACAAACACTTGCATGCATCGTTCAGGCGGGGGCTCTCACCAAACAAAAAGTCATGGTTAACGATAAGCGGGAGAGACATCATGCCCTTGTATTCGAATATGGTCACACTGTAGGGCACGCTATCGAATTAAGCTGTAATGGAAGACTGACTCATGGTGAATCTGTGGCGCTTGGCATGATAGTCGCAGCTGAAGTTTCTCACACCCTTGGTTTATTGACATCACAAGCACGTGATATGCACTACCGCCTGATTCACCTTAACGGCGTCGATATTAAGGCACCTGTAGGAACAACCCTGGAAGCCATTATGCAGATACTGCAATCTGATAATAAACGTGGTTATCTGCGCGCGAAGCCCAATGAAATTCCGATGATTCTGTTAAATGAATTGGGAACCCCCCTTTGGAGTGGTGAAGGGTATCCCTTAACGCTTGTGCCTGTTGATTTAGTCGAATCAATGTTGCGCCAGCATATTTTTCAAACAACCTAAAATTTAATCAGAATCTGATTACAGCCTGTCATGACAATTGTTCAACGTAGCGCAGCAAAGAAATTAAAACCTACTGGTACTAATATCAGGGTTCTCAGTTTCTAGAGGTGCTTATAAATGTCGAACTATACGCAGTAATCAGGTTCTTAGGGGGTATTATGTCAGACTTAATCAATATCATTCATACTATTCAACCACCTTCATCTTGGCCCCCCGTGACTCGCCGGGTGCGTCGTTATCGTAATATCGGGATAAAAACATCCTGTAATCTACGTTGCAGTTATTGTGAGATAAAGCGGGCTAGAGTGAACACAGAAGCTATTATTAATTCATTAACTCGCATTTTGGAGCGCTTTAATCCGCATGATGTTTTCCTTCGGGTTGAAGCCGATGGGGAAATTACACTTTACCCAAAAATACTCGATTTTTTGGCCGAATGTGTTCAGAAAAAAGATTATTCCATCGAAGTACTCACCAATGGCACACGCCTTCCCGCCTGTCTTCGTCCTGGTTTGCTCTGGGTCATTTCTATTGATGGACATACTGAGCAAATGAATAAGGCACGGGGTTTAAGACAAAAACAGATAGATATCATTTTAGACCATGCCGTGAGCCTTTCTGCCGAACTACAATGTGTCTACCACGGCCAATCCGTCGAAGAAATCAATGATTTTATCGATACCTTGCAGGCTCGTGGTTTCACTGGTCGCCTGCATTTTTTACCCCTGCTAGCAACTAAAGGGCGGCCACTGACAGTGCATTTGAATTATGAACAGCTTCATAAAGCCTCTTTTTTGGAATGTAAGGCTTTCTTCGACCGTTGGGATTACATCTACCAACATGGGAGACGTGGTGATTTCGTCTGTGACCAGATTAAGAATGGTTTCAACTATTACATTGATGGCGAAAATATCTCAATGGTGAAGTGTGATTCTTACTCTCCTGTTCCCAAGTATCTGGAAATTGAAGGATTGCAAGAAGAGCAGGAATACGACCACTTTCCTTGTGGTACTTGTCTTTCTAACCAGGAGTTCAACAACCAGCGTGATCGTATGACACTTAATAAATAGGAAAAGAGGACAAGATATGCGTGTATTGCGATTAACGCCTTTTTTTCATCACCCTGATGTAAAGAGTTGGCCTGCTGAATATGACTCTGTCGGTGGAATGCAGATTCAGATCTGGCGGCAGGCTATGTGGCTGGCAGAGCGAGGAGTACAACAGCATGTGATGACTATCGGTTTTCCTGGTCTGCCACACCAACGTACTTTACACACCAATCTCTGTGTAGAAAGAACTTATCTCCGGTTACCTGAATTACGTTCGGAGTTGACTGGATTAAAAGGATTAACTCAATCCTGGGCACTGGCAACGTTGTTAGCTATTCGCCCAAAAATGCGACAGGAACCTTTTGATCTTATTCATCTCCATCTTGATGGGCAAATCCCTGCGCTGTTAGTCGCTTATCTGGTTCCTAAGTTGCTATCTTGTCCATTGATACTCACTATCCACTGTTCACGACTGTCAGTTTATCAGCCGATGTCAATTTGGGATCGTATGACACATAAATTGGCTCGCTATCTGGAGCGTAAGGCGGTAAACATTGCCGCAACAACCATCGCACTGACTGAACGTACAGCCTCTGTTATTCGTCCATATGCTCGTCGTGTGGAAATTATTCCTGATGTTGTCGATCCTAAACAATTCCGGCATCCCGGTGAATCAGCAATTCAGGCTTTTCGACAGAAATATGGATTAAAAACAAAAAACATTGGCTTTATTGGGCGTATAGCAAAAGAAAAAGGCTGGACACATTTTGTTGCTGTGGCTGATCGTCTGCGTCATCTTGACCTGCATTTTTTAGTCGTGGGAGATGGTCCGCAGCGGCATAGACTTGAAGAGACTATTGCTCAACATCAGCTAGAGTCCCAATTTACTATCACGGGATTTATCCCTAATGATCAGGTGGCAACCGCGATTGCGGCTTGTCATGTCATTGTCATGCCGTCAGAACACGAAGAGTTTGGTGGTGTTTCCATTGAAGCTACTGCGGTAGGGGTGCCGGTGGCTGCCTATGCCGTTGGCGGTATTAACGAAATACTGGGAAAAATTTCTCCTGAACTGCTCGCTCCTGCTGGAGACATGAACCAATTGGTTAACTGCATTAATCGTGCTCTAGCCCAGCCTCAACAGGCTCCCATTGTAGAAGAGAGTGATAACAACAAAAATCCGATAGAAATCTTTGCACCAGACGCTGTATTGCCTCGATTAAAGAGTATCTATCACGAGCTAGTCGAGCAATCTGTTATCAAATAACAGTATCCAACCAAATAACATATAAGGATAGCGTATATGTTTTCTATGGTAGAGATTGAAATCAATTCACGATGCAATCGACGTTGTGTGTATTGCCCTAATGTAATAGCGCCACGCGATGCACCTAACAGAATGAAATCTGAGCAATTTGAGCGTATTATCGACAGATTGGAAGAGGCAAATTTTACCGGGAGACTTTCTTATCATTTTTATAATGAACCGCTGCTGCATCCTAAATTACCGCAATTTGTTGCCTGGGTCACTGAACGGCTGCCGGAAGTCAGACAAATATTGTATAGCAATGGCGATTATCTGACGGATGAGAAATATCAGCTGTTACATAAAAATGGCATTAAACAGTTTATTATCACTCAGCACGATAGCAAACCTGGAGCGCCCAAACCTGATCTTATCTGGCTTATTCCTGATCAGTTACAGTTAACCAATCGCGCGGGCAATGTGATCGCTGGGCCAGAAATCGTCTCGAATCTTCCCTGTTTTGCGCCATCAGACATGTTGATTATCACGATCACAGGGAATGTAGTACTTTGCTATGAGGATAACAAAGAAGAAGTGGTTCTCGGTAACGTCTTTGACACCCCTATCATGGGAATCTGGAATTCACCTCAGTTTCGTCGGGCTCGTAAAGCACTCTCATGTGGAAATCGAAATGCAACGGATATTTGCCGTCGTTGCAATAATCGTTCACATCAAAAAAGTGAGGCGTTCGATTATGTCCTTTAAAAAAACGTCACAATATGTGGTATTGATAGAGCGGTATCCAGACAATTTTGATCGGCGGGGATGGGGGGGAATAGAAACGGCCTATTGGAATCTTGCGCATATCCTGCCCTGCTGTGACGTTGAGGTCATTTGGTATTCTGCTCAAGAATACCCAACCTTTGATAACTTAGCAGAGCAAGTCTCGTCCCAAAATATCACGGCTATCATTCCTTTAATGGAAAGTGAGTTATTTCGCGTCGGCCAACAAGCGCCAGAATCGCTGAGACAGCGTACTATCCGGGTCTGGCATGATGTCTCGTTGCTCACCGACTCCCATGCCAATTTATCTGCCTGCCATGCCCATCAGCCCGGAGCAAATGCCGCTGATTGCGTCGCCATTGCCGCTGCGCCAGACGCCTATGCCGCCGATATCTTTTTTTATGAGGCACCATGGACATATTGTTTTCCCAAACGACATTACATTCCTTGGGCGGCGGATCATATCCCCGCCCGTGATTACCATTCCCCCAACGGTCCGGTGGTCTTATTAGCGGGTAAGGTGGCGCTTGAGAAGCTCTCTCCGGTTGTCGAGGTTTGTCTGGAGAAGGGATTGCATCTGCATATCCTCTTTAATAACTGGTCGAAACGGGGCAAAGAAGCCAGGCACTATTTTAATGGCTTAAATTTGGGTGAACGACATAAGGTTTTCGATTATTACGATCTGGAACACGATCACGAGATGATTTTTGGCGGAGCCAGTGCTGCACTAGTATTAAGTGATTATCACGAGACATTTAACTTTCTGTCCGCCGAAGCCGTACAACTGGGTATACCGGTTGTGGCTTATGCCCATTCGGGTGCTACACGCCGTTTTGCCGCTCATCTTGTGGAAGATAACAAGGCTTTACTTGATTGGTTGAAAGAAGAGGGTATTGCGGGGCTGACTCCAGTTCCCCGATCTCATTGGTCATGGAATGACGTGGGAGCCGTTTATAGCCAATTGTTACACCACATGGCAGTGCGCCACCGATGAAAACAACCTCCTTAGACCTTTTTAGTGATGAAAAGAAGTGGTGATAATGGACCCTGGAGAAAATCATAAGATGTCAATTCAAGAAAAATTACAGCTAGGTGCACGCCATTTTCATGGATTAAAACAGGCACCTGCAGAGTTAGTTGCCGACGCTTGTGTGATAGGTAGTGGTGCTAGTGGTGCGGTAGTTGCGAATGCACTGCAAGCATGTGGTTGGTCGGTCATTATGGTTGAAGAAGGAAACCTACTTACGCCTAAAGTAACACAAGAAGAGGTAGATAGTTCTTCTCCCATGGCAGAGATTAAAGGGGAAAATGGCTGGGAAGAGCGAGGATGGTCCTGGAGTACGAGAAATGTAGGTGGGGGGACGCTCTTTTATGGAGGTGCATCTTTCCGTTATCAGGATTGCGATTTTGATGCTCGCTCCTGGTTATCAGGTATTGGGCTTGATATTGCTTGGCCAATTCATCTGACTGATTTAGAAAAATACTATGCCATTGTTGAAGAACAGTTGCGTGTCAGTGGTGGGCCACACACAGCATCCGCAAAAGAGGGAGGCAATGCCCTCCCAAGGTCACTGCCTGCGGATATCATGGCAGCGGCGGCAAAACAGCTCGGTTATCATCCGTTCACAACGCCGATGGCGATTGATCCTAAACTCTGCACACAGGAAAAACACTGTATTGATTTCCAATGCCCCAGCGGTGCTAAAAGTGATGTCCTGAATATCTATATTAAGCGTTTGGTCAACCACTGCAATTTTACCCTCCTTTCAGGTATCCGGGGCGTGGCGCTGGAACAAGAACGCTCAGGGCAAATCAGTACGCTGCGTTGTCTGGATCTGGAAGATGGCAGTATTCGTCATGTGAAAGCACGGTATTTCTTCGTTGCCTGTAACGCAATACAGAGTGCGGCACTTTTATTGCGATCAGTCACCCCTTTTGCGCCCAATGGTATTGGTAATCGGCATGATCTCGTTGGTCGTGGGCTATGTATGAAACTCAGCCAGCGTATACGTGGTGTAGTGCCAGTAACTGATGCCATGCGTAATCATGCTGTTGGGCTTCGTGGCCCTTTCTCTACGTTGGCGATTTTGGACCACTATCTTGATGCTCGTTGCCCTGGTGGAATGGGAGGATTAATTTACGAAGCTCGTACCATCCCTGTCCCCGACGAGTTCCCCGAACTACTACCCTTAGAATTAGAAACCATCATTGCAGATACCCCTGCCTATGAAAACCGGGTGAAACTCTCTTCCCGTTGTGATGTTTGGGGGATACCTAAAATCATGATCGACTATCAAACAGCCTCTCATGATTTGGCTCGTCTGTCCTATATGGCTGAACGCGCTGTCGATATTCTTCACGCCGCAGGTGCCACACAAATTCATTCTAAGCGTACACGTTCTGAAGAAGGGAGTACTCACCTGCATGGCACATGCCGCAGCGGTACAGATCCGGCACGTTCTGTTTTAGATCCTAACTGCCGGGTTCACGAACTCGAAAACCTTTATATTGTAGATGGCAGCTTTATGCCTTTCCCCGGTGGGCTCAATCCCACACTCACCATTCAGGCAAATGCATTACGTGTAGCACAACATGTTGTTGGAGTTGACTGAGCATGATCCGAGCAGAAGAAGTTTCCAGAATTTATCAGGTGCATCAACGTAACGAAAGTTTCCGTTCCGCGCTCAATTCACTCTGGAAAAGGAAATATGAAACCGTCGTCGCACTAAAAAATGTCAGCTTCCAGATAGAAAATGGTGAAAGGGTAGGGATACTCGGCCCCAATGGTGCCGGCAAAACCACATTGGTCAAGTTACTCAGTGGGTTATTACATCCCAGCAGTGGCCGAATCACCGTCGAAGGACATACTCCCTATTTGCGCGAAAAAACTTTTTTACACAGTGTTGGTCTTGTAATGGGTAATAAGGGGCAATTGATCTGGGATTTGCCTCCTATTGATACATTTGAAATGATACGGGTCCTGTTCGAGATTCCCGTGGCCGTACATAAACAGACTCTGAAAGAGTTGGGCGACTTACTGCAACTGAACACCATCATGACCAAACCCACTCGCCAGCTCTCATTAGGGGAACGTATGCGGTGTGAAGTGGTTGCCTCGTTGATCCATCAACCCAAGGTTCTCTTTCTTGATGAGCCGACGATTGGTCTTGATGTCGCCATGCAAGCTGCTCTGCGTGATTTTGTTGCTGAATATAATCGCCGCCACAATGCTACTATTCTGTTGACGTCACACTATATGGAAGATGTGCGGGTATTGTGTCAACGCATTATCATTGTTGATCGTGGCACGATTTTCTATGACGGCGATCTGCGAACCTTCACGGCGAAACAAAATCCTGAAAAAATCGTCTCGTTCTCAATGAATCGCCAGATCAATATTCCCGATTTTTCACGCTTTGGCTCGCTCATTTCACAAACTGAAGAACGTTCTCAAATTCGAGTTCACCGCGATCATGTCCCTAGACTCGTACATTTTCTGGTTGAACAACAATTGGCAGTTGACCTCACCATAGAAGATCTTCCATTGGAAGAAATACTGCGCCAGATTTTTGGTCATCCCAACCAGAATAAAACCGAACAAAAACAAATTCCTGAATAGAGGCGAACCGACATGCTTTTCGCTCTTATAAAAGTCCGATTATTTGAAACATTCTCATTTCGAGCCGAATTTCTGCTCTGGCTCGTCACACTCAGTATGCCATTAATCATGCTGGTTTTTTGGCGTTCGGTAACTCAAGATGGCTCTTTTCAAGGTTATACCGCAGAGGATTTTAATCTTTACTATGTTGCCGTTCTCGTGACCACTATATTAACCAGCTGTAACAACGTCTGGGACATTAACGAAAATATCCGCCTTGGTGAACTTTCTGTTTGGTTGATGCGCCCCATTCATCCTTTTATCAACTACTTGGCAATTACTATTGCCGAACTGGGATTAAGCCTAATTGTTGCTTTACCTATTTTTATATTGGCACTGATAATGAGCTTACAGAGCCAACCGCTAAATTTACCGCAATTAGGTTTGCTGGCACTGGCGTTATCAGGTGCCTTCCTTATTAATCAAAGTATCCACTTGCTGATCGGGAGTTTGAGCTTCTGGATCGAGCGTTCATTAGTTGTACATAAAATATATGTTGCGGCCAGTAGTGTACTATCAGGATATATGTTTCCGTTGGCCTTATTACCAGAGTGGGCAGGTCAGATAGCAAATTGGCTGCCATTCCGGTTTGTGATTTCACTGCCAGTAGAAATATTAATTGGAAAACATTCCCTGTTTGTCGCTGCTCAATGGGTAGCCTGTCAGTTCGCACTGGTGGCTTTGCTGTTTGCTGCCGCATTTTTTGTCTGGCGGCGAGGTGTCCGCCGTTACTTGGCGTTTGGATAATGATGCATTCTCTTGTAGTCATTCGTATGGCGTTTATCTTGAGTATAAAACGCTCGATACAATACCGTTGGGACTTCATGATAGATGGTTTGCTTTCACTCATCATGGCGATACTACAACTGTTACCGCTTTTCATTTTGTTTAATGAACGTGGTACCGTTGCAGGCTGGTCATTCGAGCAAATGCTGGTATTAATGGGCTGGTATATGATGTTATATGCTGTTGTTGAAGGCTTGATTGCTCCCAGCCTTGCTGCTGCTGTTTCAGGTATTCGAACGGGTTTATTTGATTATATTTTAATGCGGCCCGTCGATTCACTTTTTCTCTGTTCACTTGTCGATATTAGGTTATGGAAAAGTATTGATTTTTTCTTCGGACTTGGCTTGGCTATTTACGCTTTTATACAGCTTGATACTCAACCTTCGTTCATGGATATCATGATGACAGTCATCTTATCGCTTGGTGGGCTTGCCACGGCTTACGCGTTGTTTGTTCTTGCTATTGCGGCCTCTTTTGCATTAGTTAGAGTGCAAAATTTGACCAATGTTCTTTCTTCGTTATTGGGTTTTGCTCGTTGGCCTATTCATCTATTTGGTATGCCCTGGCGGTTAATCTTTAGTTTTCTGATCCCCATTGGTGTCATGACCAGTTCCCCAGTTATGGCATTGTTAGGGATGTTGAACTTGCCTTTGGCAATGGGATCGCTGGGAATAGCCATCTTTTTCTTTATTGTGGCACGATTAGTTTGGAAGCGTGCATTGCGTGGATATCGTTCGGCTTCTAGCTGAATAAATAAGATCACTCGCGCAACGTTATGCTGTGCGAGTTTGATCATGTAACAGGCTGTTTTATCTATATTATTTCAACCCCATCGCATCCCGTATGGTAAAAAATAGATCCGTCTGGTCGGTTAATCCAGCAATATTTGCAGCGTGTGGACCATAAGCTGCTACACGTAATTGTGTACCAGTATGTTTCTGAGAAGTTGTTTCTGAATTACCATAACTGACCGTGATAACGGCCCTGTCTTTGGTAATCAGTGAGCGGGTCAAACCGGGGGCTTTAACATCAGGTTCAATAATCTGACTGGAATGTCCATGATCCGCAGTAACAATTACTAGTGTATCCCCATGTTGTTTAGCGAATCTCAAACCGGCTTGTACTGCTTCATCTAAAGCAACGACTTCACCGATTTGTGCGCAAGGATTGGCGGAGTGCTCATAATCATCAGTCAACGCACTTTCCACTTGCAGGAAGAAGCCATTTTTATTGACTTTCAGTAGATCAATAGCTTTTTCGGTCATCTGTACTAATGTCGGCTGCTGCGAACTCCGTTTGGTGTTCAGTTTGCATTTCACCGGGGCTTCGTTAAGATTTCCATGATAAATCGCTTTCGGCCCCTCCCACATTCCGTGTAAAACTTCTTCATTAAATAATCCCAATAGCGGTTTTCTTTGATTCGCTTCTTTCACTGCGTTCAATGATGTTATATCTGTTACCCATTGATACCCTTGCTCCAGCGCCTGCTGTTTTAGCGTTTTTCCTGTATTGACACCGGCCACTGATTGCTGGGAAAAGATATCGATTCCTCCCCCTAACGTGACATCTGCACGTGCCGTCAGAAGTTGTTCCGTGATAGAACCTTTCCCCCTTTTTTCGAGGGCATCAGTGGGGCACATTTCCGACGTTTCTGTTGGGCCATAGCATTCACGCTGCGTGACATGCGCATACAGTGCTGCGGATGTTGCATCCTGAACTTCAGCCGTAGTGACATTACCGGTTGCTTTTTTGTTCTTTTTTGCTAGCTCCAATAAGGTCTGATGGGGTTTGTTAAAAACATCAATGGATAATGCCCCGTTGTAAGTTTTTACTCCAGTAGCCCAAGCAGTGGCTGAAGATGCTGAATCCGAAACATAATTGGGTTTCTTGGTATCTTTATTTAATGAGTAATGTGTATATTGTCCAACTAATGGCATTGCATCAATTCCCTTGAAAAATCCTCCTGCCCCTTCTGCGTAGTTACGAGCTAATGTAATTTCAGAATCTCCCATACCATCACCAATAAACAAGATAACGTTCTTGACTTTCTTATTATCTAATGAATCTCTAAGCGCTGCGGTTTGTTCTTGTGTAACTCTGCGTGCTCCACCAAATTTTGTTATGTCACCTTTTGATATACGATATTCAGACGGGGGTTGTTCTTTACTATTGATGGCCAATGTAGGTAAACATGTTCCTAGTGTTAATAATGTTACAAGAAACATAATTAATTTCTTAAATTTTTTAGTCATCTTATTTTTCCTATGAAAATTTAATTTTATTTGAGGGTTTGATAGTGAAGAATTTACCAAGCTCCCCTTAGATAAATGAAAATAAAGCTGAAAAATTTAAATAACTGATTTTAATTTTATTATATCATGACTTTGGTTTTGCTACATTTGTAGATATTCCGTATCACTGAGAACTACATCTATCATGTGGGTTTTTCAATCTCTTTTATCTGTTATGTGTAAACTGCTTTGAAGAGGAAAATTTACTTTGCTCATCTGAGCATGTTTTTTCGTTGGATTTATCAGAAGTTATGGCTCTTATTATCTGTTTTTTAACCTATTATGTAACAATTAGGCTTGAGTAACGTCAAAAGAACGTAATATTGACATGGGTTGGACGCAAAACGCTATATACAATAATCATTAAATTGAGCGAAAAATAGGTAGCGGAAGTCACAGTCAAGGCGTTATACCCATTAAAATCAAGGGGTAAAACAATAACGTTTGATAATGATTTAGAATTTGCGATTCATTGAATTATCGTAAAAAATTAGAAATAAATATCCGCTTTGTGGATCTTTATGCTCTCAGGGAAAGATGGGAAAATAAGGATATAATGGACTAATCAGACAATAATTTCCAAAAGGAGCAGACTTCAATAAAGTCTCTAACTGAGAGATAAATTTGTCGTAAACCGATGGAATAATTTCCTACTGAAAGATTCGGAATGGCAAATATACCAATGAATTATTTAAATGAGTATAAATTTATTTACAGGGTCATTGCATCGGTTATCATTGAATGACGCCTTTGAAGTGTAATATATAATTAATCACCTTCAAAAGCGTTTTTTATTTGAATATTTTATGGATTCAAGGTTGATTTATTTATCCTTTTCATGGTGTTTATTCATATAATTTTGCATTATTTTAGATGACTCATTCAGATGTTCTAATACGGCGGAAATAGTGTCCCATAACTGTGGATTAGCTGAGCCATAATAATGAGTTCTAAAAAATCCTTTTATATTGTTAGCACCAAGGATAAGATTATTAATATTTTTTAATAACATTAGTGGTGCAATATTAAGATAATTTCCTTGCAGCTCATTTAATATTCTTTGAAATGATTCATAATCATTCTTCTCAACAGCATTTTTCATCTTATCTATGTACAGCCATTTTTCTCTCATGTCCATTATATTTAACCTCTTTATTTACTGTCACATTAAAAATTACTATGATTAGTCATCTTTTTTATCCAAATATTCTTGTGCTAATTTGGACACATGAAGATGACGGGTATATACCCTTTTATCATTCCCAGAGTTGCGACATGAAGAAAATCATTGATAACATCATCAAGCTCGGGACCTGATATTATATCGAAGTCCTGATTAAAGTAAGCATGCATTAAAATATCTAGAAATGGATATTGTCCGGTCATTTTAATTGTGGCCTTTCATATTATTGCGATCTCCTAGTAATCGAAATCAATAGAATTACTTGAAATATATAAACTATTCTTATTGATTAAACTTCCTTGTTTGTTGTTATGTGAAAAAATTTTTAGTTACTTGCCTTTATCCAGATAATTTTTTGTTCTTTTTGATACATATTTTAGAAATTCAAATGCTGTGGTATCCCATAATTTAGGGCAAAAGCTAGAACTAGAATAGAGAGTTTGAAAGTCTTTCTCTATATTTTCTGAATTATGGATAAGAGACTCTATTTCCTCTATTAATTCTTTCTTCATTGCTTCATTCGTGGTATCAAGGTAGTCATTTATGACATCATCAAGCTCAGGGCCAGATATTATGTCATAGTCTTGATTGAAATAAGCAAACATTAAACGATTTAGTTCCATTTTTATTTCCTAAGATTTTAGTATGCTGGGAACGCTGTTAATATATAATACAGTTTACCATTAAATTCGGAATGGATTAAAACTATTCTAACTTTATATAATTTTTGTATATTTTGAGAGCCATTAACAAGGCCAAAACCAACAGGTGTACTTGAAGCATATTCTATCTCTTGTTTTACTCCTTTTGGAGTATGTTTTAGTAAGGTGGTTATTTTTATCTGATTATTTTTTAAGGCTTTTGAAATCACTTTCTCTGCCACATCTTGATTGTAAAATGTACTTGCTTCTTTTAATCTTCCTTTACTGTTTAGTATTCTAGCCCTTAACTCCTGCTCTGATAACCCAACATGTTTAGCCAAAGTATGTCCACCCGGTTTTAAACCTGTAGGCGATTCATGTTCAATTAACTTAATTCGTCCTACTCGTACAGAGGCAACTCTAACTGCGCCCGCTATTGAAGCAAATGACAATGGTACAGCAATATCGACAGTAAGCCCTATTTCAGAAGCGGTGTAATCATCAGCCCCAAATTCTTTTGCTAAATTTACCGCCTCGCGATAAGTTTCCGTCGTGGTTTCTCTGCCGGTAATTATTTGACTGGCAGAAGCATTCATTACATCAAGGCTGTGTGCGCCGATAATAACACAGGCAGCTTTAGTTAGGGTTGAAGGATCGGGCGCTAGACAAAGAGCGCCAGCGCCAATCAGTTCAACGACTCCTGCCGCTAAACCCGCTCCACCTAATATTCTGTTACTCCAAGTCTCTTCCTCAGTAATGGTATTATCCGACAGGATCGCCGCAAGTTGCACAGGTGATAAAACAATTCGTAACCCATTCTCCGATTCTGAATCAACAGGAGTATCAGTTAAATAAGTGGCATTATTCATCGTCAATAAATCCTGTCATCCCAGAAGCTATAAGAACCGGTTGAGCAGGCAAGATTGTTCCACGTGATATCTTTGTAAGTAAAACAGATGATTTCCTGTGGTATGCCGGCATTATTATCTCTGGAATGCGGATAATTGCTTTTTATGCTGGATATCAAGGCGTGGCCTAGCCTGATAGAATAGTTTTTTTCTAATCCTCCGGTTAGTGATGTGCGATAATTTTCAAATAAACATTCCAGCTCTTCATTGTCATCGAAGCTTCGCGCCAATAAAGGCGAAGATTTATCGATGGGTTTTACTACCATAACCGGATGATGGGATACGTGTTGTTCCCTTGTCATTAAATGTTGAAGCGAGTAAATAAAAATCTCATTCTCATGACCGTGCTGGTAATGATTTCCTATGGAGTTTAAGGAGCCGCAGCCAGAGGAGATCAACCCCTGTTTTTTGCCTTTCAATGTTAGATAAATGATATTTGCCATACTGGTTGCTCCTCTAATGTGCTTTTTTTATCCTGCTGTAGGGTGTGTGCAAAAAGCAATCAAAAATTTATAAATTTAAGATAATTTACATTTATAAGGATAATTTAAACTATCAAAATGAAAAAAGAACTTAATGAAGATAGCATCAGAGTATTAAGAGGAACGTAAAAATCTGAACTGTTCAAGGTGTCGTATTTATAACAATCGCATAGCGTGAGTTGACATTCAGGTAACACCCAGTGGCCGCTACCCGAATAATTTGAAACTATCCTAAACGCATACGATTAATCTGATAAAAAACCGCCACATCCAGTATCCTAGCAAAGCAAATGTAATGACATTAAGAGAAAGTGATTTGAATCTTTTCTTCACGGTTGCATAAATTAAGGGTGACATAATCAGTAAGCATGTTGGAGCAAATACATCGCGATTACCATCTATCAGCTCTCTGTAAACAGTACAGAGATTATCTATATCCTGACCACCGATATAATACTCTTCTTCTAAGTATGACATCATATATATAAATAACGCACAAAAGATAGCATAAGTGATATTTAAAGCTATAGCTGATTTGCTCATTATGAAATTCTCACGATTAAATGCGTTGTCTTGGTTTTAATCCTGCAAATAATAAAACAGGTGTTTTTTGGGGATGGGCAGATTTTGTTATTAATTTCTTATTGTATTGTACATGGGGTATCCCATGTGCCCATAAATAATTTTGACTATTTACATCATGTAGATTGTTGGATAGCCATTTATAACGTATGAAATCGGTGGTGCCAAAACAGGGGGATCTGAGTTTATCTGCCGTATAGTGAAGGCGTTGCATATGTTGTGTTTCCTTTTCTTAAATAAATTTATACCCGTTATCTTTCAAGTTGCCTCTTTGTTGGCTGCACTCGCTCACCCCGGTCACATAGTTATCTATGCTCCCGGGGATTCACTCCCTTGCCGCCGCGATGCATCTTGAAATCCATAGGGTATATTTATATAGGCACTCCGGTTGCCATCATTTATCCTTCAAAAAGTTCCAGTGAGTTACAGAATCTCAGTATATTCAGAATTTTAATTCTTGGAAGAGGTTTTGTAATAAAAATGAGTCGGTTTAGCACGAATTAATAGCACGAGGTTTGCTGAACAAGCAGAATAAAATGCCGGGCTTGGAATAATTAGCATGGATATTTATTTTTCGTGAATATTTCTTTCTCGCCAATAACTAGGTGAGCAACCAACTAATCGATTAAAGAAGCGGGCAAAATAGGCTGGATCTTTAAATCCGAGCTGATAGGCAACTTCAAATACTGGGCAATCACTGAATAATAATAGCCGTTTAGCTTCACGCAGTTGACGGTCGAAGATAAGTCGTTTCGGTGGACGGTTGGTAAACCGATGGCACATATCTTTTAACCGCGATTCTGTAATATCTAACTTATGAGCATATTCCGGTACGGAAAGATGATGATGATAATAATTGTCTATTAATTGGTTAAAGCGCTGAAACAATTTAATTTCTCCTCGTACGCCATTCATCGGGTGATCATCAAGAGGAATATTGCGCAATAACAGGGTAAATATAGCTTGTGCCAGGAATGTCAGCGATTGCTCTCGACCGATAAAGTTATTAGATGATTCGCGGGCGATTAACGCCCAATAGTGATTAAAAGCGGCTAGCTCTTCCGGTTTATCGGCGACGGATAAGCAAATAGCCGGAATATCAAGAATATCTTTATTAGCCGGATAGAGTGATTCCAATAACGGTAATATCAGATCTTGCCGTACAGTAAGGACATATCCGTCACTGTCATCTTGAGTGAAAAAAGCGTGAGGAACGGAGGGCGGAGTCAGGATAAACAGCGGTGCCTGTACAGAATAATGTTGAGCATCCAACTGTAATTCAATATGGCCGGTGATCAAAAAATGAAGTTGGAAGAAACCATCGTGACGATGAGCTTGCATATTACGACCAAAAAATGCCGCCATCCGGCCAAAGGTCTGATAATGCACATCATCAGTGCCTTGGGTTTCATCATAATCCTTGCTGATATCAATGTTGGCAATGATAGGTTCAGCCATGATGGTTTTTCCTTTTTATTG
This sequence comes from Photorhabdus sp. RM96S, assembly GCF_042879335.1. Lineage (NCBI taxonomy): Bacteria > Pseudomonadati > Pseudomonadota > Gammaproteobacteria > Enterobacterales > Morganellaceae > Photorhabdus > Photorhabdus sp. RM96S. Next base: position 84,197 of record NZ_JBHFKT010000011.1, read on the forward strand.
AAAATTATGACGCTATTATCTGTCTGGCGTGTTTCATTGGGATCAGCCAAATAATGGCTGCGCCAACGACCAGCAATCCGGCAACGAAATAGAGTCCGGTATTAAAGCTTCCTGTCTGATCTTTCAGCCAGCCGATTAATAACGGGCTGAGTGCTGAACCTATGTTACCTGTAGCGCTAATAACGGCAATGCCGATCGCCCTTGCGCGTAAACTGATAGCTTGATCCGGCGTTGTCCAGAAGACCGCCATTGCGGTAAATGAACCGGCTGAAGCCATAATAATCCCAGTGAGCTGAATGACACTGTGGTGAGTCAATGAGGTCAATATCCAGCCCGCAGCGGCGAACAGATAGGGTAGCGCCGTATGCATTTTACGTTCTTGTAACCGGTCTGAACGGCGACTCCAGTAAACCATCCCGATGATGGTACAAAACTGAGGAATAGCGGTCAGAATGCCGATCATGATGTTACTGCTGCCCTGATTGAAGCTTTGCACAATCTGTGGCGTCCAGATATTAATCGCACTCAAGGTATTGGTTAGACAGAAGTAGGCCAAGGTATACATCAGCATGATCGGCGCGAAAATCTCACGCCATATACTGCGTTTTTGCATTGTCTGATAAGTTGATGAGCTTGCTGATTGAACCAGAGCGGGCTGGTCGTTATCCATCATCTCTTGTAAGCATTTTTTGTCTTCATCTGTCAGCCACTTAGCTCGCTTGGGTGAATCATCAAGATAGAACCAAACGACAATTCCCAGTAGTACCGAAGGAAAACCTTCCAGCAGGAATAACCATTGCCAGCCGTGAAGGTTCATGAGGCCATCCATTTCCAGAATATAACCGGAAGCCAGAGAACCAAACGCCATCGTCACCGGCATTGCCACCATAAACAACGCGTTGGCACGGGCGCGATAGTAAGCCGGGAACCAGTAAGTCAGATACAACAGGATACCCGGCACGAAACCTGCTTCGGCGATACCGACTAGCATACGCAAGATATACAGACTGGTTGGTCCGGTGGCGAACATGGTGGCAGTGGAAGCGATCCCCCAGAGCACCATAATCGTGGCTATCCAGCGTCGCGCTCCGACAATGCTAAGCATGATATTGCTAGGAATACCGAAGATAACATAAGTGGCATAGAACAGCGTTGCCGCCAGACCGAACATGGTTGCGTTCAGTCCAAGATCTTTGCCCATTGTCAGGCCGGCAAATCCGATATTAATTCGATCCAGAAACGAAAATACAAATAAGACGAACAGGAAAATAATCAGGCGACGGAATAGCTTATTAATGACGGATTGCTGTTGTGCCGTTAGCGGTTTATGTTGACCAACCGGAAGCTCCGGCTGTTGCACGGCAGTTGATGAATCGCTCATTATCATTTTCCTTAATTACTGTTTTATGTGTATGACGTTGTTTAGGAAATTAAATGCTTGTTGAGTAAATCAGTTGTTATACCCGTTATCTTTCAAGTTGCCTCTTTGTTGGCTGCACTCGCTCACCCCGGTCACATCGTTATCTATGCTCCCGGGGATTCACTCCTTTGCCGCCGCGATGCATCTTGAAATCCATAGGGTATATTATGATTGCTAAGATTAATAAACACCGGATAAAGGTGCTACCGGCGGCTCTTTATCCGCGATAAATCGTGCTGCCAGTGCTTCCGCTGTCCGAGCCAGTAAAGTTGTATCAATACCAACAGCAACGAATAGAGCGCCGAGTTTCAGGTAATGCTCGGCGACATTGGGTGCTGACATCAGAATGCCCGGCGCTTTACCCGCTACTTTGATTTGGGCGATTGCCTGCTCAATTGCGGCTTTCACTTCAGGATGTTGCGGATTATTGGTAAAGCCCATGTCGGAACTTAGATCCGCCGGACCGATAAAAACACCATCCACACCGTCTACTTTGAGGATCTCCGGCAGGTTACCGAGTGCTTCACGGGTTTCTACCTGAACCAGAACGCAGATTTCATCATTGGCGCGATGCAAATAATCAGGAATTCTGTTCCAGTGGGAAGCTCTTGCCAGAGCGCTGCCCACACCACGGATACCTGCCGGTGGATAACGGGTTGCGCGAACCGCTTCGTAAGCCTGCTCGGCGTTTTGTATCATGGGGATTAATAACGTTTGGGCGCCGATATCCAGTAGTTGTTTAATGATGACCAGATCATTCCAGGGTGGGCGCACAATGGGATGACTTGGATAAGGAGCGATGGCTTGCAATTGGCTTAAAATCGTCTGAACATCGTTCGGTGCATGTTCGCCATCAATAAGTAGCCAGTCGAAACCGGCTCCGGCCACTAATTCAGCACTATAGGGGTTACAAAGCCCTAACCATAGACCGATTTGTGGCTGGCCTGCTTTTAATGCCTGTTTAAATTTATTGGTTAACCGATCCATATTTTTCCTCCTTAAACAAAACGACAACTGATAGCACCGATGGGGCCATAATCCACATGGAAGGTATCCCCTTTATTTGCTGGAACCGGGCGGGTAAAAGAGCCGCTGAGAATGATTTGTCCTGCCTCAAGCTGAACACCATGTGGGGCCAGTTTGTTTGCCAACCATGCGACACCGTTAGCCGGATGATTAAGTACCGCAGCCGCGACACCGGATTCTTCAATCACGCCATTGCGATAGAGCAGAGCGCTGATCCAGCGCAGATCAAACTCGTCGGGTTTAATTGGGCGGCCGCCCATAATGACGCCGCCGTTGGCGGCATTGTCAGAAATCGTATCGAACACTTTGCGTGGACGCTTGGTTTCCGGATCGATGTTATGGCAACGGGCGTCGATCAATTCCAACGCTGGAATGATGTAATCGGTTGCATTGTAAACATCAAACAGTGTGCAGTTCGGGCCACGCAAAGGTTTTGCCAGAATAAATGCCAGTTCGACCTCAATACGGGGCACAATAAAGCGATCACAGGGAATATCACTGCCATCAGGGAAAAACATATCGTCCAGCAGAGCGCCATAATCTGGCTCACTGATTTGTGAACTGGCTTGCATAGCCTTTGAGGTCAGGCCAATTTTATGGCCTTTGAGTACGCGACCTTCGGCAATTTTCAACTCCACCCAGTGACGCTGAATAGCATAAGCATCGTCGATGGTGATTTCAGGGTAATCCAATGAGATCTGGCGTATTTGTTCACGGCTTTTTTCTGCTTGATGCAGACGATGTGCAACCTGTGATACGACTTCTTTCTGTAACATGCGGTTAAACTCCTGTGTCCTCTATGCCACCAAAGCAGAGGTATTTCACTTCCAGATAATCTTCGATACCGTAACGAGAACCTTCACGTCCCAAGCCCGATTGTTTAATGCCGCCGAAGGGGGCGGCTTCATTAGAGATCAAACCTTCATTGATCCCGACCATGCCGCTCTCCAGCGCTTCTGCCACACGGTAGATCCGGCCGATATCGCGGGAATAAAAATAAGCCGCCAGCCCAAATTCAGTCTCATTTGCCAGATGAATGGCTTCTGCTTCATCACGGAATTTGAACAGGGGAGCAATAGGGCCAAATGTTTCTTCTTGGGAGATAAGCATGGATTCATTGACATCAGCCAGTACGGTAGGTTCGAAGAACAGACCGCCTAGAGCGTGTGGTTTACCCCCGGCCAATATGCGTGCGCCGTGGGAAATGGCGTCACTGATGTGTTCCTCGACTTTATCGACGGCGGCTTGATTGATCAGTGGGCCTTGTTGTGATTTGGCATCGTTGGCCGGGCCAACCTGCAACCGATTAACGGCTTGTGCCAGACGTTCGGCAAAAGTGTCATAAATGGTTTCCTGCACCAAAATTCGATTAGCGCAAACACAGGTTTGACCGCTGTTGCGGAATTTAGCTATCAACGCTCCCTGTACCGCGGCATCAATATCAGCATCATCAAAAACGATAAATGGTGCATTGCCGCCCAATTCTAGTGATAGCTTTTTCACGGTATCGGCACTTTGTGCCATCAAGAGCTTACCGACACGGGTTGAACCAGTAAAAGAGAGTTTGCGAACAATCGGGCTTTGGGTCATAACCCCGCCGATGGTTTTTGCATCGACGCCAGTCACCACATTGAATACCCCTGCGGGAATGCCGGCTTGTTCCGCTAGCGCGGCCAGAGCCAGAGCGGAAAGTGGGGTTTCCGAGGCGGGTTTTAGGATCACCGTGCAGCCCGCTGCCAGAGCAGGGCCAACCTTGCGGGTGATCATGGCGTTGGGGAAGTTCCACGGTGTAATGGCCGCCACAACGCCAATAGGTTGTTTAATCGTGGCAATCCGGCGACCGGGCAAGGGGCTTGGAATGGTTTCACCGTAGGTACGTTTACCTTCTTCCGCAAACCATTCGATGAAACTGGCACCATAAGCGATCTCGCCCATAGCTTCTGTCTGTGGCTTCCCTTGCTCCCGGCTCAACAATTCAGCCAGTGCCTGTTGATTTGCCAGCATTAACTGAAACCAACGTTGCAGGATCTGGCTGCGTTGTTTGGCTGTCATGGCTCTCCAGGCTGGCAGGGCTTGCTGAGCGGCTGCAATTGCGCGTTCTGTTTCGGCCGCCCCCATATTACTGACGTGGGCAATAACTTCACCATTTGCCGGGTTAGTCACCTTAAAAGTTGCTTGGTTGTCGGCATCAACCCACTGCCCGTTGATATAAGCTTGTTGACGCAGTAATTCCGTATTTACATTATTTGTCATGATTTTTTTCTCCTGAAGACACTTGTATGAGTGGTTTTCGCCGGTAGAAAGTGGCTAGCTGTTGGCATAACCAACACAATCCAGCACAAACCGTCATTACAAGGGCCATAGCAAAAGGGGTTTCATCTTGTAGTAAAGAGACGGCAACACTGGCAAGTGCTGCCATAGCAAATTGTGCGGAAATCGCGAGCGCGCTGGCGCTGCCGGCAAGTTGGCCTCGATGTTGAAGTAATAAAGAGAGGCTGTTAGTACCAATGGCATTAACCAGCGAGATAAACAGTACGATCAAAATGACGATCACCGTCAGACTTTGCTGATAAAAGATAACCAGTAAGATGCCAAACAGTAATTGAGCACTGGTTTGGATAAATAACAGACGAGAAAGATCGTAGACTTTTAGTAAACGGACATTGAGCAGCACTATTGCCATCATGCCGAGTGCATTACAGGCGAACAGTAACCCATAGTAATTCGCCGGAACCTGAAAATAGTTGATATAGACGAAAGGGGAACCACTGATAAATGCGAACATAGCCGCACAAGTAAATGCCAATGTGCCGATAGTTGCCATAGCTTCACCGTCAGTCAGTAACTTGCCGTAATTTTTAAAAGCGGTGATAAGTTTTCCATTGTTACTCTGAGCGGGCAGCGTTTCTGGCAAGAAAAATAGTAATAATATTCCACTGATACAACCGAACAGGCCCAATAACGCAAATATGGCTTGCCAATTGAAATAGGTTAACAATAAGCCACCAAGTAATGGGGCAATAAGTGGCGCTATCATGGTCACTAAAGTCATGAGTGATAGCACGCGTGGTAATTCCTGTGGGCCATAGATATCACGGGCGATCGCTCGGCCCATGACCACCGCGGCGCCGCTGCCAAATGCCTGTAATGCGCGCAGTAAAATCAGGTGTTCAACGTGTGTCACCAAGGTACACAACGCACTGGCAACGACAAATAATGCGATACCGCTGAGCAGCAGTTTTCTTCGCCCTAAATGGTCGCTCAGTGGGCCGTATAACAGCATACCGATACAGAAACCGGCGAAAAATGCGCCCAAAGTATGTTGCATCTGCCCTTGTGTTGCCTGTAATTGCCTTGCCATTTCCGGCAAGGCTGGCAGGTACATATCGATCGACAGAGGCCCGAAGGCCACCAGTGCGCCTAATAAAGGGATTAACCAGCGAGGAGGATGCGGATGAAAGGGCTTCGGCATCACTACTCCTTACGAAACAAGGCGTGGACGTTGTTTTGTTTGTAGTTCAATACCGGGTCTAATTCTTCCATCGTAAAAGAGAGGGCAAGGTAACGTTGTGCCATCAGCGAGGCAAAATGTTGTTTGATCAGAGTGAACAGTATCTCACCAACCTGTTGACGGCTTTCAAGGCTGCGTCCTGCGCCGATTTTCAGTGTCATATGGACGAAGGCGTAATCATGTTGACCATCGGCCATTTGCCAAGTATCCAGCCAGATGGCGCGGCTGCGTATGCCGCCTAATGGGAAAATACCGGTATCTGCCAGCGCCTGATTCACTTTGACAAACAATTCAGGCAAATTGGCTTGTTCGCGGATATTTTCCGTACATTCAGCATAAAAATGTGGCATTAGGTTGCTCCTAATCAGGGGATCGCGGGTTTATCGGTGATGTAATCAGGTAGTGGAAATACGGCGTTGACTTGCCCGGTACCAGAACTCGCAAACAGTTCAGTCAGAAACTCCACTTTACCGTCATATTTATCCCAACCGAGTAGACCTAATAACATCACCGTGTCGTGCATATTGCCTTCGCCATAACAATAATCTGCATATTCCGGCAGCATCTTGCAGAACTCTTTGAATTTGCCCTCTTTCCAAAGTTGAACCACCCGATGATCCATCTGTTCATCAAATTCTCGGGTGTAGCTATTCATGCCCTCTTCAGCGCGTTGATCATCAATAAAGCGGTGAGAAAGGGAACCGCTGGCGAGTACAGCAACGGTGCCATCATATTTCTCAATCGCTGTCAGAATTGCCTCTCCAAGACGACGGCTATCTTCAAAAGCATGGACAGTGCAGAATGCGGAGACCGAGACAACTTTAAAATGTCGGTCACTGTTCATGTAACGCATTGGTACCAGCGTGCCATACTCCAGTTTCAGGCTTGAGATTTCATGCGCCTGAGCGCGTACGCCGACATTGCGTGCCTCTTCTGCGATCATTTGTCCCAATTCAGGGTTACCGTCATATTCATAACTCATATCCCGGATGAAGTGGGGTAATTCATTACTGGTGTAAATGCCGGAGAAATGGTCGGCGCAATTGATGTGATAGGCACTATTCACCAACCAGTGCGTATCAAACACAATAATGGTATCGACACCCATTTCGCGACAACGGCGACTGATCTCTTTGTGACCATCAATCGCTCCCTGACGGCAACCGTGATGCTTTCCCGGTAGTTCAGACAGATACATGGATGGCACATGTGTAATTTTGGCTGCTAACGCTAACTTACCCATAAAATCCTCATTTGATATCAGGACGGCGAACCGGAATTCGCCGTGGTTAACGCTGACGGAACGGTTATACCCCCCAACGTGGGATTGGATGATCCCCCATAGAGATACAGACGTTTTTCATCTCAGCAAACACGTCAAAACTGTATTCACCGCCTTCACGGCCAGTGCCAGAGGCTTTCACGCCGCCGAAGGGTTGACGCAGGTCACGGACGTTCTGGGTGTTGACGAATACCATGCCAGCTTCAATATTGCGGGCCAATCGCAAGACTTTGCTGACATCCTGCGTCCAGATGTAAGAAGCCAGACCGTACTCCACGTCATTTGCCAGGCGCAGACCTTCTGCTTCATCTTTGAATGGCAGCAGGCAGGCGACAGGGCCAAAGATCTCCTCCTGAGCAACCCGCATACGGTTATCAACATCCGCCAGCACCGTTGGGCGCAGGAAATGGCCCTCTTTCAGGTGTGTCGGCAAATCGATGGGCTTGTCTGGGCCACCAGCCAGCAACGTTGCACCTTCCTCTATTCCCAGACGGATGTAACCGGAGACTTTCTCCCAATGCGGCTTGCTGATAAGTGCACCGATCTGGGTGGTTGGATCTTGTGGATCACCCACCCGCAAACGATTAGCGCGTTCCACAAAACGCTTAATAAACTCAGGGTAGATACTTTCCTGAATGAAAATGCGTGAACCGGCGGTACAACGTTCACCATTAATAGAGAAAATGGTGAACAACGCGGCATCCAGTGCGCGATCAATATCCGCATCTTCGAAGATCAGAACCGGAGATTTACCCCCTAGTTCCATTGAATATTTTTTCAAGCCGGCATTTTTCATAATCTGACGACCCGTTGCTGTGCCGCCGGTAAACGAAACTGCCCGTACATCGTGATGTTTCACCAGTGCGTCACCCGCGGTAGCACCATATCCCTGAACCACATTCAGCACACCGGCAGGGATACCCGCTTCTCGTGCCAATTCTCCTAAACGGTTTGCGGTTAATGGGGAAAGCTCTGACATTTTCAGTACTGCGGTGTTACCTAGTGCTAAACAGGGGGCAACTTTCCAAGTGGCGGTCATAAATGGCACGTTCCACGGAGAAATCAGTGCACAAACACCGACGGGTTGCACCAATGTATAGTTGAGCATCTTGTCATCAACGGGATAGGTACGGCCGTTCATTTGCTGACAAATCTCAGCAAAGAAGTTGAAATTGTGAGAAGCGCGAGGGATCAGCACATTTTGTGTCTGATGAATGGGCAGACCGGTATCTTTGGTTTCCATTGCGGCGATTTCAGGCACATTCTCATCAATCAGTTCACCCAAACGGCGCATCAGGCGTGCACGCTCTTTCATCGGCAGATCTGCCCATTTGGGAAAGGCTGCCTTTGCGGCGGCAACGGCTTGATCAACCTCTTCTTGACCGCCGGAAGCGACTTCTGCCAGCACTTCGCCGGTAGCCGGGTTTGTGGTTTCAAAATAGGTTTTACTGCTGACGTTTTTGCCGTTGATCCAATGGTTAATTACGGTCATTACAGACTCTCCTCATACTCTTGCTGGCTGACAATACGGTTGACCAGACGCCCTACACCTTCAACTTCAACAATAACTTCATCTCCCGGCACCACATCGGATAATCCTTTTGGCGTGCCGGTGGCGATCATGTCTCCCGGTTGCAGCGTCATAAAGTCACTTAAATAAGCGATCAAGAATGGAATATTGAAGATCAAATCAGCGGTTGTGCCGCGTTGACGCAATTCACCATTAACCCAGGTGCTTAATGTCAGATTATGCGGATTGGGTACATCTTCTTTATCGACGAACCACGGACCGATGGGGGTCAGTGTATCGCGGCTTTTTACCCGGAGATTAGGGCGATAGTAGTTTTCCAGATAGTCACGGATTGCGTAATCGTTACAGACGGTGTACCCGGCAACGTAATCCATCGCTTGTTCTTTAGTCACTTTGTGGGCGGTTTTGCCGATGACAACCACCAGCTCGGCTTCATAATGCATATATTCCACATTATCAGGGCGAACGGAAACCTGACGATGACCGGTTAGCGTATTGGCGGCCTTGATAAAAACCAGCGGTTCTTTGGGAGGCTTAAATTCCAGCTCAGTGGCGTGATCAGCATAATTCAAACCGAGGGCAAACAGGGTACCGTTTGCGGGTGGCAGCCACTGAACGGATTCGCCGTTGATTTTACTGCCATCAGGCAGACAGACATTTTCCTGTTCATCGACGGTAACAATCAAATCGCGACCTTGATAGTGAACTCTTGCGTGTTTCATGCTTTTTCTCCCACTTGCACAACCTGATTTTCCAGTGATGGGAAACCTGCTGCTCGAATAACAACTTTGTCGCCCGGTTTGATAGCCACGCGTTGGTGTGGCGTTCCAAGCAGGATCACATCCCCCTCTTTAAGGGTTGCGAAATCACTCAATGCTGCAACTAATTCCGTGGCTGAACGTACCAGATCGGCGGTTGACCAGCGATCGACTTCCTGACCATTGATTTCGGTAATAATATCTAACGCATCAATGGATTTAGGATGGATCATTTGGCCTATGGGGCAAAAACCATCACGACACTTAGCTTTAATTCCCGGACGATAAAAAGCGGTTTCAGGCAGGCTGACTTCATTAGCTAATGCATAACCTGCGATATATTCGGCTGCGTTTTCGATAGCAACTTTGCGGGCGGTTTTACCTATTATTAATGCCAGCGTTGCACCGCTTTGAACCTCTTCACCTACCGGATGGGGAATCGCTTCACCGGAGGTGATAACGGTATTGCGTGGTTTAATGAACCATACTGGTGTCTTAGGCAAAGTGTTATAAGGTGTTTGCTGAAATGAGTCATGCCAGAAATCTACCTGGCTCTGGTGGTTGAGGGCTACGGCGAAGACAGTGCCTTTCATTAACGATTCCTCATAAACTTAAACGGGCGGTTTTAAGATGCACTTATTAATATATTAATAAACTATAGGGCGAGTTGTTGCAATATGTTAATGTGTTTGTTAATTTTAATTGTGATCTCAGTAACAATATCTCCCCTAAATTTGTTTTTTATCATTATTAATCAATATATTAATCTTTTTATGGATAAAGTACTTACTTCTTTATTAACCTTTTATTAACCTAATTTTAAGAGTTTATTTTTATTTACTTATTAATATTTTTATGATTTTTTCTTTGTGGTTGACTGAGGGACGTGCTAGTCTTTTTTACTGTGGTTATAGAGTGAGATATACCTTATGGATTTCAAGATGCATCGCGACGGCAAGGGAGCGAATCCCCGGGAGCATAGATAACGATGTGACCGGAGTGAGTGCAGCCAACAAAGAGGCAACTTGAAAGATAACGAGTATAATACTTTCAACAGAGAGTAAATCAGTGATTAACTAAAATAAGAGCCTTCATTACCCATGCATGAATCTCTGACAATTGCATTACTTCAAGCGCGAGAAACCGCGATGGGTTTTTTCCGCCCAATCCTTAAGAGTCATAATTTGACTGAACAGCAGTGGCGTATTATTCGTGTACTGTCTGGTAATCGGTCAATTGATTTTTATGATTTGTCTTGCCAGACCTGCATTCTTCGTCCAAGTTTGACTGGGATATTAACTCGTATGGAGCGTGATGGCTTGATCTTTCGTCTTAAACCGATGAATGACCAGCGCAAACTTTATGTTTCTTTAACACCGGATGGCCAGAAACTTTATGAAAAGGCGAAAGAGCAGGTAGAACAGGGATATCAGGCGATTGAAAAAGCTTTTTCGCCGGAAAAGCTGGTTCAGCTTTCAGCGTTGTTGGAAGAGTTAATTGCTGTTGGTAAGAACTCACTGATAAATACGGAAAAGGATGAGGGTAATGAATAATAGTGAAATTGCTGAGCAGAATCAGCAATTATCAGTTTTATCTATTGAATAATTAGCGTTAATATTTCCTGTGGGTAGATAATAAATTGCCCTCGAAATAGTGTACCTGTTGGGTAATGATGGGTGAGAGTTTCCCGCAACGCTAATGTTATTTCATTATTTTCGAGGGATAGAGCAGTAATTTCAGCCGCTTCAAAACCAAAGAACCGTTTTACTTGTGGATAGAGTGCCTTATACAAACTCTCTTTTACAGAAAAGGCAAGGGTAAATGCTTGTTCAAGTGGTAAATGACAATGTTTCAGAAGTTGAATTTCCTTGTCATTCACAATCATTTTTGTGATTTCATCTATATTTTGACGATCGACGATCGCTTCTACATCGACACCAATTAATCGGTTATGAGTTTGCGGTGCAGCCAGCACAATTGCACAATGAGATGAATGAGAAACAGAACCGCAAATACCTTCCGGCCAAATTGGAGCGCGATCATTACCGGAGATCAAATTAAATGCTGGTTGCCCTAATTGCGCTAAAAGTTGTCTGGCGCAATAACGTGCTGCCAGATATTCAGCCCGCCGCTTCTTAACGGCTTTAGCTAATGTAGCAGGGAAGAGGAGATTTAATTGATTGAACAATTCGTCGTGATAATGTGAAAGTTCAAAACGAGCTTGCCAGAAATGCACTTGGGGATGTTTAACAACTGTTCCATACTCAATTTGCGTCATAAATCCGTTGTCATATTCTGGCAGTGATGCTTGATTGGTGTGTATAACTGTCTGTTCCATGTTAATTATCCAGATAAGGAAATACTGTCCAGTTTATACTGAATATCACTCATATTGAACGGTAAAATGTGCTGTAGCGTTAGCTTTTCCGCCTGTTATTCTATCATCGGTTTGGTAATAGCGGGCAGTGAAAGGTAAATTATAACGAGAATTCCTGTCAGAATGACCGACAACAAATGGCTTTCCAACAGGAACGGGCGTTCCCATATATAAGATTTGCACACCAACCCCTTTTGCTGTATTCGCTGCATTAGCTCTGTTTAATTGAATAATACTCTCTGGGGCGCCACTGATTGTTCTTGCTGAAAATGTAATTGTAGGTTCGATTTTTTCTGTACATTCAATGCCGATATTAAAATCAGCATGGCCGGCAGTTGTTCCTTTTCCTTTAAATAAATAACTGGGAATATTACCAAAATCTACTTTCGGTGTTGAGGTTGTTGTCATACAGCCAGTAGCCTTAAATCTATATAAACCTGAATGCCTTATTGATATTAAGTTTGTACTTCTTTTCCCTAATGCTACTAATTTAAACATTATGCCATTAGAGAATGTTTTTGGTATATCAATTGCTCCTGTTTTATAAAGATAGATACTAATACCGCCTATATCTCCCCAGGTAATGTTTCTTCTTGTTCCCAGATTATATGAGTAATTAGAACCATCTGTTTGAGGATATCCTCTTTCACCGATTTTTCCCCCTGAGATAGTAAAATATAAGTATAACCTATTTGGGATTATTTCTAATCCTCCTGAACCATGTGGAGTTTTAATTGATTTTACTCCATGGAGAACACTGTCACCAAACATTAGTGATACATTGTCTTCATCACATGAAAAAATCGGGTCTTTTACACTAATACCCATTTCATTAGCTATCTGGGCAGCACTGAAAGTTGTTATATAAATACTTTTCGTATTATCTGTATTAAAACTCAATTTAAAATTATTTAAATTAAATGCTAAGTTGGCAATTTTTGCTCTTGAGGCTAACTCACAGTCAGCGTATGACTTATAGCTACTTAGTAAAAATAGAGGATAAATTAATAACCATAAATATCGTTTCATATATATTCCAGTTGATATTTGTATTTAATCACCGACAACGCAATGAAGTCAGAATAATACCATTAATTTTCTGATATAATTTACTATCGAATTGAATATGACAGCTTTGTTTCTCGCCTAAATCGGCTGTTAATTTTGCTGTGTCACTCACACCACTTAGGAAAACTTCTCCCTTCTCATTCACCATACCATTGACACCATTTGGGCCCGTGATTACTGTGCCGAATGGAAGTTTCTTACCGTTATGTTGTAAAGTTAAAAATACTCGATGACCGACACGAATAGAATAATCCGCCAATACCAATGCCCCCTTGGTTGGAATGACCTTAGTGGTTGGATTATCAATATCTACGTCATCACCGAATGTATTGGTATCAAGGGATAACATATTTTCCCGATATTGCGATATATAAGGCACAATGGTATATCCCCGCCAATCTGTACTGATAGCGCTATTATTCAGTACCTTGGCATTGGTTGCCCCGGGGGCACGAATTAAGGCACTGGCGCCGCTTTCGCTAATATTTTGCGCGAGGGTAACGCCATAGGGATGGGCAATAATGGCGCCCTCTAATCCATAATTAACCCGCTGATTTTTTCTATGATCAGTGGTATAGCCTACATTAATTGAACCATATGAACCTCTGTAATATAGACTGGCGGCATTACCTGATTGTTTTTCTTTCTCTGATTTTTCGTAGCTGTAATCCTGAGAAATACTATAGTTCAGATTCTGTTGTTCCAGTAAAGAGCCGGATAATGTCATTGAGTGCTGGCTGCTACCGTTGATGTTATAAGCGGTATCATAATCTACCGATGCACTGTGATTATCTGATGGCAGCCATTTATCCAGAGGAATACTGATATTGAATGAAAACACTTGATCGTTATTAATACTTGAGCGATTACGATGGTAATTATAGCTTAATGATAAAGCGATATCATGAATATTGGTGTTATAGGACATAGAATATGACTGATTCTTACGGGTTTTATCTTGCCAGTAATCTTGCTGCCAAGCCGATAATGAAAAGCTGCCATATTGTCCTAAGCTTTGGCCCATCATTATTTGCATCCGGTTTTTAGGCGCGCTATTTCTGTTATTATCAGCAAATGGGTGATTATTATTGGCATCGCTAAAGCTGTAATAACCATTGGTATTGTAGCGATAACCCGCTAATGTCACTGTTGTATTAGTTTCAGTAAAACCTTTACTGTAGCGTATCTGATAAGATTGTCCGCTTTTCTTTTCTCCATTTGGGAAATGAGTTGCTGCATTGGTGACATCGATTGATACCGCGCCAATTTTTCCCAGATTATGCCCTAAACCTAATGCATGACTTTGATAGTCAGAAGAAACAATGACTCCACCATAAATGGTGGTGCTATCCCATAACCCGTAAATAGCTTCTGTCTGAATAAATCTTTTTTTGCTGGCCTGTTTGCCACCGCTGAATTTACCGATATTAGCAAAATATTTTATTTGGCCGGTACGGATCATCAATGGTGAGGCAGCAAAAGGTTGAGTAAATTTTCTGACATTGCCATTTTCTTCATAAATGGATATTTCCAGATCACCATTCAGGTTACTGGGGTAAATATCGGTAATTTCAAAGGCGCCAGGTGGAACAAAAGTCTGATAAATAATATTATCTTTCTGGTGCACTTCTATTCTTGCGTGAGTCATCGCAATACCGCGGACAACAGGCGAAAACCCTTGTTGGCTATCTGGCAACATTTGGCTATCAGACATCAATTTAATGCCATTAAAAGTGAAACTATCGAATACCATGCTATCGGTGGATGTTTCACCCAATACCAGCCGAGATCTTAATGAGCGAATATCCCGTTCAGCATAGGCTTTAAGCGATTGCCATTCAGATGTTGTACCCGTATGGTTGTAGTAACTATTATGACGAATTCGCCACGGACCTAAATTAAAGCCACTACGTAAATTCAGATATTGATTCTGTTCACTTTGATTTTTATTCCAGGATTGCATTCCTGTCAGATGATAATTGGTGAAAAACATAGGCAGACCATCATCCCACTGATCAGGAGAAATATCTCCCCTGATTTGCGATTGCATGGCCGCTTGCGGAAAATTCAACATTAGTGTAAGAGCACTTAAATCCAGTTCTGCTGATGCCTGTTTAATATATTTCTCCGGTTGAGAAATGATTTCTTGTTCAGCAAGGGAGGCTAATTCTGGGAAGCTTGCTATTTTTACCCCGATTTCTTTCAGTAAACTGATAGATAATTCAGGGCAAAGTTTCTCACCACAGTCAATAAAGGATAGGCTTTTAATGCCGATATCCTTTTTATTGACGATAACATTAACTTTATAGACGCCTGGAATATGAGAGTCCGTTTTTTCCAGACTTTCCAGATTAATATTTTCTCTGTCTTCGTCTGATAATTGTAATGCATTGATATCGAAATACAGCTCTGCATATGCTGGCAACGATAAACAACAAATCATTAAAGCAAAACTGATTATTCTTTTCACAATACACTCATCAGACAATATTATCAGAAATTAAACTGGCGCTCTTCTGTTGTGCCACCGTAATCATTGATAGCAGTCAGAATTACGCTTTTTATGCCATTTTGGGCTGAAAATACCTTATGACTAAAAGGGGGAATAAATCCGGGTTTAGGTATTAATGTTCCGTCAATTTTCATCTCATTAAGATTAATATAATAAGCCGTGGGGTTAGTTAATTGAACGCCACTGGCATTACGTGATGCAGCCAAACGATTAATGGCATCATTAGCCTCGTTATCAGATAACCCTGATGGACGATAAATCAATTTGATAATGTTTTTTATCGTGATGATCATCTTACTATTGTCATTTTTTTCGACAGCCGGAATCGCATTGACATTAAGTAAAAATATCGATTCCCGATCCGCTGGCAGATGATTGCCGATATATGAAACACGAATCTGGTGTTCGCTCTCTTTCGACATTTTAAACAATGGCGGTGTAATAACGAACGGTACTTTATTTTGACTGTTATCGATATTATCTACCCACGACTGTACAAGGTAAGGTCTTTCTGTATCCGAGTTGGTGATAGAAATTGTGGCTTCTTTTTGTGAGCCATTATAGATCAGGCGAGTTCCGCCTAAAGTAATCCCTGCTTGTACTTGTCCCATAAAAAAGACAAACAAAAAGGGAGTAATAAAGCGAAGCATTTTTACTCCTTTGGTTATAAAAATGTTTAATTATATTAAAGATGTTTATTCAATGATTATGGATATATGATTGTGAATTTGATATCTTTATTTATCTTATTTGGTGTAATACTAGTACTTGTCGAAACTAGTTTTGCTATGAATTGCATATCGGTATCAGTATTTTTTGTTGCTGTTACAAGTCCTGTAGCATATTCTTTTGGTCTTATTTCAGTTGTACCATCTGCTCTGAATATTTTAATACCTACACCAGAAACTCCTGAACTGAAAACATTATTATTATTGGCATCACGATCCCCATCAAAAAGGATACCTAGGTTTCCTGCTACCTGACAGTTTTGTAAGGATATAGAAAAATTTTTACTTACAGCAACTGTATCTACAGCATTTCCAAATGCGCTTTTTGACAACGAGCCGAAATTTACTTCAACTTCTTTACCTGCTATTCCTGCGGCTACTGTACACCCTTCATTAATAATAGTACCTCGGAATTTAATTGTTCCATCATAAGATAACGCACTGAAACTACTGAAAACTGCTAATACCGTCACTAAAGAAGCCAAAATAAAATTCTTTTTCATTTAAAAATACCTTACCTTAATAAATATGTTTTTTAGTCTTGTCTATACAATAAAGATATATATCTGACCATTAGGATAGTTTAATGGTTGATAATATCATTAAAGTCATTTTTATCATGATATAGAATGCAATCGCATTTTTAACCATTTTTTTCATATATCTTTAGTTTATCCTAATTTAGTCATTGTTTCTCACCATGTTATAGTCTGCTCATTTATATTTATATTATTGATAATAATGTCTGATATTAATTGTTTTTCAGACAAGAATTATTTTATTCTCTAAAATATCATCTATTGTTGTAAATCTAAATCTATTCGTGTTGTTAATAATGATTCTTATTTTTATTAAGATGTCTAAAATCCTACGACACGATAAGCCCTGTGTTAATAGCAAAGTTCTTTTAATGTATTGCTAATAACGTAGTGAAAAGTACTTACAGGCAAGGTACGTAGCACATATGGATAAATTCATCTTCACTATTTTTATTGAAATGGAAATTCAATAGCGATATTAAAAAAAGTAGTCTATAGCTACTCAACGCACTAGTATCTTACTCAAAGAAAGTGAATATTCTGATTGGGCAAACCGTAATATGTAATGCCATCGCATTAATGATATTAATACGATCGGATAAAATGCCATCCTAACCACAGTTAAGATAACGAAAATTTCTTCTTATTTTTCTTAGAACCTTAAGTTGATTTCCAATTCAGAGTTTCGTCTTTGCTTTAGTTTTATTCTCACTCGATGGAAAACAGTATTAACTAAAATATGATCTTTTTCAACAATTTAAACAAAAAAATAGTATTTTTTTTGCAATTAATTAAAATTTCTTTCTATTTCATTGTGTTATAAAATTAAATTAATCGATTGATTGAGTTAATTTAATCAAGAAATAATAATGATGTTTATTTAATGTCTTATTTTTCATCGTGATATAAATTAGACAAATTGATTCATTTTTGTCTTATTATTAATTCGGATATTCTATTGCTATCGATGTGGCTGTATACTTCATCGTCAAAATCATTAATCACAGTTTTAGTCATGGAAGAAATTAATTGAGTTGGAACCGCGGCGTTAACAGATGTCATCTATGTGGTGTATACATATACATTTAGCGTATTCGATAAATAGATGGATCTCTGCTATGGGAAATTTATATTGTAAATATTTAATTAATGGTTGGGTGCAAATTAAATCACCAAGGCCATTACGGCGTAAAATTGCAATTTTCATATGTTGTTAACTAACATATGGGCAAATAGTGCTAATAATATTGTCACTTTCGATACCGTGAAGTGGTCATGGTAACTTTTGTATCCGTAAATTGCATACCGTAATTAATACGGAACTCCCTGAGACAGAGATCACAATTCAGCTTGAATATCCCATTCCTGTCAGATTGATCTCAATCTGGCTATTTTTGCCCATCCCCCGATAGGCTTCAAAGTTGATGAGGAAAAAAATGGGTACTCAGTTAGCGCTAAGATTTTAATACTCTTTTGCCGTGTTCCCTGAGTTCCCCATCTGGTCCTACATACTTATAGAGAGCTTGTCTGCTAATCCCAAGCTCTTCACATAATTCAGATACGCTACAATCTCTACTCTTCATGGAAGCTTGTGCCAGGCGAACCTGAGATTTTGTAAGTTTAAAAGAACGTCCACCTTCACGTCCTCTTGCTCTGGCCGCTGCCAGCCCTGCTTTTGTTCGTTCACTGATCAACTCCCGTTCAAATTCGGCCAGCGCGGCAAAAATCCCAAAGACCAATTTGCCACTGGCCGTCGTCGTATCAATTTCTGCACCTTGCCCGGTCAGGACCTTAAATCCGATTTTTCGATCCGCAAGATCATGGATAGTATTCACCAGATGTTTTAAGCTTCGGCCAAGCCTGTCAAGCTTCCATACCATTAACACATCGCCAGGCCTAAGGGCTTTCAAACAGGCATCCAATCCAGGACGTTTGTCTGACTTCCCTGATATTTCATCCTGATAAATGTTTTCTTTATTAACACCGGCAGCAAGTAAAGCATCCAGTTGGAGATCCTGCACCTGACTTCCATCAGATTTGGAGACACGGGTATACCCAATTCGCATGAACGACCTATTTTAATTGTTTAAGTTTTTCAATGGATTTGTTTTCTATCAGGATCTTCATTTGACTGACCGCAACGCGATTCAGCTTTTGGAACCTGTCGTTTGCAGAGAAGCCTTGCTCGATAAGTTCAGCATTGAAGCTTTCTAAATTAGATAACACGACAAGCTGTTCCAGTGTGGCATAGTCCCGTATATTGCCTTTTAGTTCCGGGTTCTCTTTACGCCAGTCGCTGGCTGTCTTGCCAAACAAAGCCAGATTCAATATATCGGCCTCATTAGCGTAAGCAAAGTTTCTTGCTTTTGGGTTAAGCTCCAGGGCGGGAATAATGTTCGTTTTTATTGACTCTGTATGAATATGATAGTTGACCTTGGCCAAAGTGCGCGAAACATTCCATTCCAGATTTTTCTGTTCATTTTCTGCTTGTTTGAGCCGTTGGAATTCTTTTAATAGATAGAGCTTAAACTCCGCGCTGATCCAGGAAGCAAACTCAAAAGCAATATCCCGATGCGCATAAGTTCCGCCATATCTGCCCGCTTTCGAGATGATCCCGATTGCATTGGTGGTTGTGATCCAGCGTTTTGGCGTGAGAGAGAAACTGTTTGCGCCCGCTTCATGTTTAAACCCATCGAATTCGATGGAATTAAAATCGGGATTATGGAGCTGTTCCCACAAACCGATAAACTCAATGGTACTGCGGTTTCTCATCCAGTTTTGCAGAATGTAATCACCGCGGTCGCCATCTTTGTACTTAGCGATGTCAGATAGCGATATATAGTCATCTTGTTTGTCGGAAAAGACAGAGACTTTTATACCCCGAACATCAATTTTTTGCGCCATAAACCTTTCTTCTCGCTTTTGGTGTGTCAGTTAAACGAAGGTTTAAATGACAGCCTTGTTTTAGCCTAAATACGGATGGAAAGATGTAATATAAACTGTATATAAATCTATGTCTATTAAAGGTAGAAAGAAAAAGATAAAGTGACATATTCAATGTCACCCTGCCATATTAAGAATTAAAAAAATGAATACCAATAAAAAGCGCCTGACTATACTGACTCAACCTGAAATTCAGGACTATTTTGGCCTGCCTCGATTTACTTTGGAGGAACGAGAATACTATTTCACCTTATCCGATACGGAGCATCAGATAATATCGCAAGATTGGTCTGTTAACTCCAGGGTGAACTTCATTCTTATGCTTGGGTATTTTAAATCCAGGAAAATATTCTTTACCTACACGCTGGAAGGTGTCATCACGGATATTTCTTATATTCTGGCTTGCCATTTCCCTGATCATTCTGCCACCAATATAAAAGTTCCAGGCAAGACGACCCGGATACAACTGCAAAGACTTATTTGCCAGCATCTGAATTATCAACGCTATGGCAGTGTCATGGCAGAACAATTAGCTGAACTGGCCGCACGGGTTGTTAAAAGGTCAGCTAATCCTGGGTTTATCTTGCGGGCTTTGTTAAGTCACCTCAATAAAAATCAGATCATTACCCCTGCGTACAGTACCCAACTAAAAAAGGCACTAAGGGACTTTAGTTATACCGAAATTGTCAGAGAATCCACCTGGGTAAAGCAACTCAGTCCCCTTTATGAATTTGCCTGTCAGTGGTTACCCTCACTTTGCATATCAAATGAAAGCATCCGCTATTATGCAACACTGATTGAATATTATTCAGTTTATAAGCTTCGGCGATTTGACCCTTTGATCGCTTATTTTTATCTTCTTTGCTACACCTACCATCGAACGCACGTCATCAATGACAATCTGGTCGAAGCCTTTATTGGCCATGTCCGCCAGTATGAAGAAGCCGCTAAACTGTTTGCTAAAGATATGGTGTATAAAAGGAAGTCTCAAGCGAATGAGGATATCAAGGCCACAGGCAAAATATTGGGCTTTTTCTTGAACCCCGATATCACTGACAATGTCTCTTTTGGTGAGATACGAGCCAAAGCATTTCAGGTGTTGAACAGGGAAAAAATGGAGATAGTGACCCTCTTTATCGGGTCATCAGGCTTTGATGAAGAGGAGTTTCATTGGCAACACTTGGAGACCTTATCGGCCGCCTTTAAAAAGAATTTGCGTCAAATTATCCGGGTACTGGACTTTAGTAGTCATACCGATGAGTCAGGACTTCTTGAAGCCGCAATTTTTGTCCAGACTTGTCTTAGGGATGGAAAAATCACCTCAACTCATTCCTGATCGATATGAATTTGCCGTATACAGGATGCTTAAAATAGCCTTTGAATCAGGGGACATTTTTAACCAGAACACCACTAAATATCGAAGTTTTACAGACGACTTAATTCCCATGAACAGGTGGAAAGCCGACAAACAAAATGTCCTGAATGACCTAGATCTGCCCGTATTGCAAAGACCAATATCCCAAACTTTGCAAGAACTTAAAGATGAACTTGAAGAAAAACTAAAACATGTAAATCAAAGGATCATCAACCGAAAAAATAAGGACGTTAAATTTAACAATTACCGTAAAGGCCGTACAGTTAACTGGACTCTGCCTTATAAAAAGGAAGAAGACGAAGATAATCATCATTTTTATCATCTTGTGCCAACGATCAGCATCACTAATTTATTAAGCTATGTGGACAAAAAGACAGGATTCTTAGCGGGTTTCAATCATGTTTTAGGCAGATATACTAAAGGCAACCAGGATAAAAAGTCACTTATTGCCTGTATTATTGCTCTTGGCACCAATATGAGCCTGGGCAGGATGGGAGAGATTTCTGACATAAGTCATCAGGTGCTACAAACGACATATCAAAACTTCTTCCGATTGGAAACGTTAAGGGAGTCCAATGATATTGTCGCTAATGCGACCGCCAAATTATCTATTTTCCGACACTACGATATTGAGCCGGATGTGATCCACTCCAGCAGTGATGGGCAACGGTTTGAAACCCAAAGAAATACAGCCAATGCAAGATATGCACCAAAATACTTCGGTCTTAAAAAAGGAATTTCAGCGTTAACACTGGTCGGTAACCATGTGCCAATCAATGCAAAAGTAATAGGCACCCACGAGCACGAGAGTTATTTTGTGTTCGACCTCCTTTACAATAATACGACAGAGATAGATCCCGATCGCCATTCTGTAGATACCCACGGCACTAATCAGGTTAATTTTTGGATTTTATACGCGTTTGGCTATCAGTTTGCCCCACGTTACAAAAATTTTCCAACAAAAACAGAGGGTATCATTGGGTTTGAGCCAACCGGGAAATACAGTGAAGAGTTCCTTATTAAACCTATTCGTAAAGTGAATGAAGAACGGATTATCGAAGAGTGGCCAAATATTCAACATATAATGGCTTCTCTTGGTCAGAAGGAAACGACGCAATCATCCATTGTTAGGAAATTAAGCTCTTATGCCCGACAAAATAAAACAAAAAAAGCGTTGTGGGAGCTGGATAATATTATAAGAAGCATCTATATGCTTGACTATATTGATAATAAATCCCTGCGCCAATATGTTGCCAAAGCATTAAACCGTGGTGAAGCTTACCACCGATTGAAAAAAGCGATAGCGCATGTCAACGGGGGCAAAATGAATGTAAAAAGTGAAAATGAACAACATATTATCCACGAATGTACCAGACTCATAGCCAATGCAATTATTTATTTTAACGCAGAACTCTTGTCCAGTTTGCTTGAGAGAGGTGATCCTGACGGTTTATTTGAGATGGGACGACTGGGTAAAATATCGCCAGTGGCGTGGCAACACATTAATTTCTACGGTCGATTTGAGTTTAATGACATAGCAACAACATTTAGCGTTGGTGAGTTCGTCAAGTCGGTTGACCTGGCGACATTATTTACAGATTAAAGTCATAAACAGTGGAAGGGCTTGAAAAGTAACTTTGAACCCTATCGGGGGATGGGCAAAAATAGCCAATATACCGGATTAATATCTCGATGCTTTTGGGGTTTTATATTTCCTCCGCATCGGATGAAAATTTACGGCGATTTTTATTCATTCCGTACCCTACATTGATAGCGATTAATTAGCTATTTTATGTGATATTTATCACATTTTTTATGTTCATATGATAAATATCGTGATCTTGTGGTCATAATATTTAGAGAGCGAAATTCTCTGTTATTTGTCTCCACTCCATCCTACTCAGCTGGACGCGGTCTATTGTTCTCTCTAACGCCACGTATTAAATGATGGCTATTTTACGCTGTCATTTTTTTACCGCGGAACAGACCGCCGCTATTTAAAAGAGCCGCATGTCATGGCTCGTTTAATGGCTTCTTGCGTTATCCCCGTTTCAGGATAATGGCTCAATTATGTAGGGTTTCAAATATGGATGGATTAGTTTTCACCTGCCGAATTGGCGCACTGCCCCAAACCACCTTTCAGGTATCACAATTTACTTTACAGGAAGAGCTGTCACAGCTTTATCGCCTGACGTTAAAGGTGGTGAGCTCACGTGATGACATTCCCCTGAATGAACAGCTGGGGGACAGCGCGTCACTGACCATTACCCGCAATGGCGTCATCGAACGGACCATTAATGGGTTGATAACCGGGGCTGAACAGGGTAATACCGATGGTCGTAGCACTTTTTATATTTTCACTGTCCGCCCCACAATGTGGCTGATGACGCTCAATCAGGATAGCCGTATTTTCCATCGGAAGTCCGTACCGGAAATCTTAACGATCCTGCTTAAAGAGCATCGTATTTTATTTGCCTGCGATACGCTCTATAAACGCCATGTCGAACGGGAATACACCACGCAAAAACGCGAATCCGCCTTCAGATTACTTTGCCCAGCTAAGATCACAACTGGCCGCGTTTACCTTCCTCAATGGCGATGGGCTGACCGTTTCCCGTCTGGGTCTCTCAATTACCCTGTTTTTTAAACAGGGTTACACCCAGGAGAAAAAGCAAAGCATTCTGGCCTGTTATCGCCGCTTTCGCGAAGAGTTTGATACCTACCTGCGTTTTCACCGTCATGAGCTGGAAGGGCTAAAAAAATATTCACCGGAAAATATTGCTAAAGTGGAAGAAGGCATTCTTAATCAGAAAAAAAACCAGTTTTCTGGTTGGGTGGTCAGTGATGCCAAAAATGAAGATGAGGCACCTCGCTATCTGATGCGTTATCTGGATTCTCGGGAAATAAGCGGTGATAACGGCAGTTCTTACCTAAGCCTGACACTGCCTTGGGATTACTTAAAAGAGCAAGACGGCATGGCTCGTTTTATGGCCTGGCTGGATTTTTTATGTGAACAACTCGAACCGGACAGTGGGGACTGTGGCTACTGTCTGGTCTTACCCAACGACTTCTATGACTACTTTCCTTTAGAGTATCAACTGGCGCAACGTTATCCTTCCTTACAAGTGAACTCCGCAGTGTTCACAGCTAAATTACAGTATGAACACTCCATCCGTGGCATTAACTGGATCACCCTGCTGTCCAAACGCTTTGTAGAACGGTTGGGGGGGGAATTATGGATACGGCAAATGCTGGCCCGCCCCCGCTACCCGGATGTGGTGATTACGCCTTATTCCAATGGTCTGATGATCCGGGCTGGTCAATACCCGGACTTAACACCACTGCCGGGCAGTGTCCCGGAGAGTTATTTTGCCATTAACCAACTGATACGTCCGATACGAGTCATTCCCCGTGAAGGCCATTCATTGCATTTCTATGGTGAGGGCCATTTTGATGATATTTCCACACTGGCCTGGTATGCCCGTTATGACCGGGGACCGCTGCAAGTGACTCCTCTGAGAGGCAACCACCCTGCACTGGTCAGCGGGATCTGGCGAACCGATAGCCTGCCTGACAAACAGTACTTCTTTGCTCAGGGGGCGATGTCTTTTGATGTTCCAGGTACAAAACCGGGCACAACCCTCTGGCATCTGATACGGGAAGCGGAAAACAGAGAGGCATAAAAGGACGAGAAGCAGTACTCACTCACCCCGGTCACATAATTCGCTATGCTCCCGGGGATTCACTCCCTTGCCGTCGCGATGCATCTTGAAATCCATAGGGTATAGAGCATCTAGAATTTAGTAGCTTTGAACATGGCAAAAGGTGGGTAACATCGTAAATCTCCAGTATCCTCTAAAGCATCCGCGTCATGGTGTTCAAAAAGCTCAATAGTTTTGAACCCGGCCTTGTTCAAGACTTCATAATATGTATCTTTATGCCAATGCGTATCTGAAATCTTAAAAATAGTTCCATTTGGCAGCTCTAAATACACTGGCTTGATTTCTCCATCATTGTATTTTTTATTTAGATCGCCGCTCATAAAAGATCTGAATTTAATCCCACAAGAATCTGGATTAGTATCCAATACATAAAAAATACCACCAGGTTTTAATGTTCTATGCACTTCCTTGGCGATTTTTAAAAGATCAGACTTTTTATTGCTACCGATGAACACGTAACAACATATAGCTGCGTCGAAAGTATTATCATTGAAGTTAAGGACACCAGTTTTGATTTGATGATAAGAGCTATTGCCGCGATTGATATTGCTGGCGGCTTTGTCCACCATAGTTTGTGAGATATCTACTCCCGTTACCGTTTTTATGCCTCCAGCAATTAGCCGACGTGACACTTTCCCACCACCACAACCGTAATCAAGAACCGATATGTTTTGCCCCAAGCTCTCCTTAAGGTTCTCAATCAACGGTGTGTACCCAAGTCTCTCTTCCAAATAATCATCATATTGATCGAATAAGTTTGAAACCTCTTCATTCATCCAGTCAGTATTCATTTGTCATCTCATATTCATATATGTGTAGTAATAACCAAAAATTGCTCTTTAAAGTCCTTCGGACTTTTCGCCTTATATCCCTGTCCGCATTGGACGAGAGTTTACGGCGGTTTTTGCTAAGAAAAAACATAACTGAGTTAAATAAAAGGTCTAATAGAACCTAAAATAATAAATTGGTTTTTGCAATACCTAAATCATATTTAGCAATATTGCTTTTTCTTTAAATTGATCACCCTCCTCCAGAACCCCATTGTGAAAAAAATTCAATATCAAAATGACACAAATACAACTATGTGTATATGAGTATTATCTATATATTGAGTCCAATCACAATATTCATTTTTTTACAGCAAGTTTCTTGTATATATACTCAATCAACTTGAATCCTGCATTTTAAGATGCATCGCAACGGTAAGGGAGCGAATCCCCGGGAGCATAGATAACTATGTGACCGGGGTGAGTGAGTCCGATTGCCTACTATAAAATATCAACCCTCTTCTTTTTTATAGCAGGCAATATGTAACAAATGCAATTATTTCATTACGTTATTGTCAATAAATTATATTACTTATGATGTAATTATAATTTTTGTTATTGCATTACAACAGCCATTTAAACAAATAATAACTCTACGAAATAGTTGATAGTTAAATGGTGTTTTTTATTTGACCATTATTTTTAACCTAATTTCAGACCGCTATCAGACGTTACCTGTGTTGTCTTTATTTTGATGGAGACAAATAACCTTATTTATCTCCTCGATATGCAGGCCAGCATAAATGTTTTATTGACTCAACATTTCAAAGGAATAAGCATGAACACACTAAAGCCCGAATATCAACAAGCGTTAGGAGCAGATTTTAATAATCTAACCGATATTTGCCATCTCTCTTTTGACGAACTTCGCAAAAAAGTGAAGGACAAACTCTCATGGTCACAGACCCAGAGCTTATATCTTGAAGCACAGCAGATGCAAAAGGATAATATCCTGCATGAAGCCCGCATTCTGAAACGCGCCAATCCTCAATTACAAAGTGCGGTCCATCTTGCCCTGACAACACCTCATGCTGACCAACAAGGTTATAATAGCCGATTTGGCAACCGCGCTAGTCAATATGCAGCCCCTGGCGCAATTTCTTCTATGTTTTCTCCTGCGGCTTATTTGGCTGAACTTTATCGCCAGGCGCGGAATTTACATGCAGAAGGTTCCATTTATCATCTGGATACGCGCCGCCCAGATCTAAAATCATTGGTACTCAGCCAGAAAAATATGAATACGGAAATTTCCACGCTTTCTCTGTCTAATAACATGTTACTGAACAGTATTAAGACTCAGACTAATTTGGACAACCACGCGGAAGTGATGAAAAAGTTATCAACTTTCCGCACTTCTGGCTTAATGCCATATCACGATGCCTATGAAAGTGTACGTAAGATTATTCAATTACAGGCTTCAGTATTTGAGCAATTAAGTGTATTCCCAGAAACAACACTCTCTCAATTGCAGTATCAAGCTTCCTTATTGGATATTAATGCCTCCGTTTCACCAGAGTTATTTACTATTCTGACAGAAGAAATTACCGAATCTACTGCTGAAACTCTTTATAAGAATAATTTTGGTGATATTAAACCTTCTCTGATAGAAAAACTGGAATATCTGAAAAGTTATTACAATCTGAGTGATGAAGAGTTTAGCGACTTCCTTAAAATAAGAACTATACCTCTCCCAGAAGAAATAGCAATTACTGAACCTGCATCGCATGCTACTAAAAAGACTGATTATCGTGCTCTGTTGAAAATTAATAAATTTATTCGTCTATTCAAAGCTATAAACTTATCACCAACGGTATTAAGTGGAATCCTCCGCAGTATCAGTCCAGAATTCAACATCAATGAAGAAGTGTTAAAAAAAATCTTCTGTATTAAATACTATATGCAACGTTATGGTATTGATGCTGAGACTGCATTAATACTATGCAAGGAACCAATTTCACAACCTAGCAATGGTGACCATCCAAGCCAGTTTGATCGTTTATTTAATTCCCCAAAACTGAATGGTCAGGATTTTTCCACCAATGTCACTCAGGAGATTGATTTCAATCTAAGCAGTACCAACAGCTGGCACAAAACAGTACTTAAACGTGCTTTTAACGTTGATGATATCTCATTAAATCGACTACTAAAGGTTACCTATGGAGACAACACTAAAGAAACAATGGTTAATAATAGAGATAATCTCTCTCATCTCTATCGCACAAAATTACTCGCGGATATCCATCAATTAACTATTGATGAACTGAGTTTACTTCTGGAAATCATAAATGAAGGAACAACCAATTTATCTGAGATTACTCATGATAATTTAGCGGTTCTAATTAGCAAACTCTATACCATTACCAATTGGCTACGTACACGGAAGTGGAGTGTATATCAGTTACTTGTGATGACCACCACCGACTATCACAAAACCCTAGTCCTAGAAGTACACAACTTACTGGATACTGTATATAACGGCCTGCAAAACTTTGACAAGAAAAAGGCAAAAACCAAAGAAGAGCTATTAAAAGCCATATCTCCTTATATCGCCGCCGCTTTGCAATTACCATCTGGACATGCGGCATATTTCATACTCACCTGGGCAGATAAACTAGAACCCGGCACAGGAAAAATGACAGCGGAAAAATTATGGAACTGGTTGCGGACAAATCCCGTTACCGCTCAACCAGAATTCCAAAAACAAGCTGAACCCGTGGTCCAGTATTTCCAGTGCTTGGCACAACTAGCACTGATTTACCGTTCTACCGGCCTTAACGAAAGCACCATACGTCTGTTTGTGACAAAACCTGAACTTTTCGGCATGACAGAGGTAACAGCACCAACACATCATTCCCTGATAATACTAACGCGTTTTGCTGATTGGGTTAACTCACTCGGTGAAAACGCCTCTTCTGTACTGGCCGAATTTGAAAAAGAAACATTAACAGCAGAACTATTGGCTAACGCCATGAATCTTGATAAAAATCTACTGGAACAAGCCAAGACTCAAGCAAAAGCTGATTTCTCCAACTGGCCATCTATCGACACTATCCGGCAATGGATTAATATCGCACGTCAATTGAATATCTCTCCACAAGGTATTTCTGAACTGGCGCAAGTATTAGACATAGAATCTTCCACTAATTATGTCCAATGGGAAAATGTCGCTTCGATATTAATCTCCGGGCTAGACACCCAAAAAGCCAATGCCCTACATGCATTTCTGGATGAGTCTCGCAGTGCTGCATTAAGTACATACTATATTTATTCTCATAACCAAAAAGATCGACAAGAAAGAAAACATACGGTAATTAAAGACCGGGATGATCTATATCAATACCTATTGATCGATAACCAGGTCTCCGCCGCCATCAAAACCACGGAAATTGCGGAAGCTATTGCCAGTATCCAACTGTATATTAACCGCGCATTGAAAAATATGGAGGAAGATACCGACACAAGTGTCACCAGCCGTTCATTCTTTACTAACTGGGATAAATACAACAAACGCTATAGCACCTGGGCCGGCATTGCTAAACTCCTTTACTACCCTGAAAATTACATCGATCCGACATTGCGGATCGGCCAGACAAAAACAATGGATGCACTACTGCAATCCATCAGCCAGAGTCAATTGAATACCGATACCGTAGAAGATGCCTTTAAATCTTATCTAACGTCATTCGAACAGGTGGCTAATCTGGAAGTCATCAGCGCCTATCATGACAACATTAATAATGACCAAGGATTAACCTATTTTATCGGGCGCAGTAAAACAGAAGTGAATCAATATTATTGGCGCAGTGTGGATCACAATAAATTCAGCGAAGGCAAATTCCCCGCTAATGCCTGGAGCGAGTGGCATAAAATTGATTGCCCAATTAATCCCTACGAAGATACTATCCGTCCAGTAGTCTACCAATCCCGCCTGTATATTATCTGGCTGGAACAGAAGAAGGTAACTAATCGATCAGAAGCAGAAGCTCTATCAGAAATAAAAAAAGACAAACAAGGAAGCAAAACGACCACAAGCTATTATTATGAACTGAAATTGGCACATATTCGTTATGACGGTACCTGGAATACACCAGTCACTTTTGATGTGAATAATAAAATATCTACTCTAAATCCAGAATCGAAGAATAAAGCGTTAGGGCTCTATTGTGCAAGTTATCAAGGCAAAGATAAGTTATTGGTGATGTTTTATATCAAACAAGATGTAGAGCGGTATTCTAACGAAAAAGCAGAAGAAGAAATAAAATCAAAAACAATAGACAGCGTAAAAGAAAAATCAGCAGAGGAAAAAAAACTAGCAGAGAAAAAATTAAAAGAAATAGAAGAAAAATTCTTTCCAATACAAGGACTGTATATTTCATCAAATATATCACATGAAGATATGAATCCTGACAATTACAAAACAAATACTTATAAACAGTTTGATACTCCTAATATTATAAGAGTCAATAACCGCTATGCAGAAAACTACGAAATCCCTTCATCAGTAAACAGTAATAACGGTTATGATTGGGGCGAAGGCTACCTGAGTATGGTATATGGCGGGAGTATTCTGATTACCCGCCCCCTATTAAAAGGTTCAAAAATCCAAATCTCACCGAAGTTAAGAATTATTCATAATGGATATGAAGGTCGACAACGTAATCAATGCAATCTGATTAAGAAATACGGCAAGCTCGGTGATAAATTTATTATTTATACCACGCTAGGTATTAACCCGAATAATTTATCAAATAAAAAATTTATCTACCCTGTTTATCAATATGGAGACACTCCCGAAAAAGGGAAACTACTGTTTTATCGAGATAGTACCACTAACTTTGTAAGAGCCTGGCTCCCTAACCTTCCCCCTGGCTCTCAAGAAATATCCACAACCACCGGCGGTAACATTAGTGGTAACTATGGTTATATTGATAATAAACATAGTAACAACAATCCATTCAAAGAATATTTCTATATGGATGACCACGGTGGTATTGACACTGATGTTTCGGGGCCAATGTTTATTAATACCGATATTAAGTCTTCAAATGTTAAAGTCATAATAAAGGCTACCGGTATCGAAGGAAAAACGTTTATAGCAAGCGAGAACAACAATGTGCCTACTGAGCCAACCCCTAACTTCGAAGAAATGTATTATCAATTTAAAGCTCTCGAAGAAATAGATGTCTCCGAGCTGACATATAATAATAATGAAACAAGTATTGATGTCACCTTTACAGCATTTGCTGAGAAATTTGATGAAGGTGATAAAGATTATCGTAACCTAGGCGAAGAACATTTTAGTATCCGTATTATCAAAAAGGCGGAAACTAATAATGTCCTATCCCTTCACAGCGATCCAAGCGGGGCACAATATATGCAATGGGGAGACTATCGTACTCGCCTTAATACGTTGTTTGCCCGTAAATTAATTAGCCGCGCTAACGCGGGAATAGATACTATTTTGAGCATGGAAACTCAGAATATTCAGGAACCTAAATTAGGAGAAGATTCCCCTGATGCAATGGAACCAATGGACTTCAACGGCGCTAACAGTCTTTATTTCTGGGAACTGTTCTACTATACCCCGATGTTGATTGCTCAGCGTTTGCTGCACGAACAAAACTTCGATGAAGCTAACCGTTGGCTGAAATATGTCTGGAACCCATCTGGCCATATTGCCAATGGTCAAAAGCAACATCCCCACAACTGGAATGTCCGCCCATTACTAGAGGACACTAGCTGGAACGATGATCCATTGGATACATTTGATCCCAATGCCATAGCTCAACATGATCCAATGCACTACAAAGTCGCTACTTTTATGCGCACTCTTGATCTGCTGATAGAACAGGGAGATTACGCCTATCGCCAATTGGAGCGGGACACACTCGCCGAAGCCAAAATGTGGTATATGCAGGCACTGCATCTCTTGGGTGATAAACCTCATTTACCACTCAGTTCAACATGGAATGATCCAGAACTAAAAGAGGCCGCAGATCTTGAAAAACAAAAGACACATGCCAAAGCAGTAGCAGCTTTACGACAAGGCCAGTCTACAGGTGGAAGCAATACAGATCTTTTCCTGCCACAGGTCAACGAAGTGATGCTGAGCTATTGGCAGAAACTGGAACAACGGCTGTATAACCTGCGCCATAACCTCTCTATTGATGGTCAACCTTTGCATCTGCCTATTTTCGCCACACCAGCCGATCCAAAAGCGTTACTCAGTGCCGCTGTTGCCAACTCACAAGGCGGAAGCAATATGCCAACGTCATTTATGTCACTGTGGCGTTTCCCACACATGCTGGAAAACGCCCGCGGCATGGTCAGTCAGCTCACTCAATTCGGCTCCACATTACAAAATATTATCGAACGTCAGGATGCAGAGGCATTAAACACACTGTTGCAGAATCATGCGGCAGAACTGGTATTGACCAATCTCAGCATACAGGACAAAACCATTGAAGAGCTGGATGTTGAAAAAACTGTGCTAGAAAAAACACGCGCCGGAGCCCAATCACGTTTTGATAGCTACAGCAAATTCTACAATGAAGACATCAACGCAGGTGAAAAACAGGCGATGGCGTTGCGTGCTTCCGTCGCTGGCCTCTCTACGGCCCTTCAAGCATCACATCTGGCAGGCGCTGCACTTGATCTGGCCCCCAACATCTTTGGCTTCGCTGATGGTGGTAGCCATTGGGGCGCGATCGCCCAAGCCACAGGTAATGTCATGGAATTCTCCGCCAGTATTATGAACACCGAAGCGGATAAAATCAGCCAGTCTGAAACCTACCGTCGGCGTCGTCAGGAATGGGAAATTCAGCGTAATAACGCCGAGACAGAACTGAAACAAATCGATGCTCAGCTTCAATCACTAGTAGTACGCCGCGAAGCCGCGGTGTTGCAGAAAACCAGCCTGAAAACGCAACAGGAACAAACCCAAGCACAACTGCTGTTCCTACAACATAAGTTCAGCAATCAAGCTTTGTACAACTGGCTGCGTGGTCGGCTGTCCGCCATTTACTTCCAGTTCTATGATTTAACGGTAGCTCGCTGTTTGATGGCTGAAATGGCCTATCGCTGGGAGACTAATGACACCACGGCAAGCTTTATCAAACCCGGTGCCTGGCAAGGAACTCATGCCGGTTTGCTGGCGGGAGAAACCTTAATGCTGAATCTGGCACAAATGGAAGACGCGCATCTGAAACAGGATCAACGCGTACTGGAAGTAGAACGTACCGTTTCACTAGCAGAAGTTTATAAAGAGAAAGGTCAATTTTCTCTGACCGAGAAAATTGCAGACCTGGTGAATAAGAAACCAGACACTACCAGTAGCGGAAATAACACACTGAGTTTTGGTGAAGGAAATGCCAAAACTTCTCTGCAAGCGTCTATTTCGTTAGCTGACTTACAAATTCGTCACGATTACCCAGAAGGCAGCGGAGTCGGTAACGTTCGTCGAATTAAACAGATCAGTGTCACCCTGCCCGCTCTACTGGGACCCTATCAGGATGTGCAGGCAATTCTGTCTTACAGCGGAGATATCACTGGATTAACTGAAAGTTGCAAATCGTTGGCGGTTTCTCATGGGATGAATGACAGCGGCCAGTTCCAACTGGATTTCAACGATGGCAAATTCCTGCCGTTTGAAGGAATCGACATCGATAAAGGTACGCTGACATTAAGCTTCCCAAATGCAATTGGTGAAGGAAGCAAAGAGGGCAAACAAAAAACCATGCTGGAGAGTCTAAGCGACATCATTCTGCATATTCGCTACACCATTCGCCAATAACGATCTCAATTAAGTGCTAAAACAGGCCCCTAAATGGGGCCTGCAAGGAGTCTTTCATGCAAAATTCACAAGATTTTAGTATTACAGAACTATCATTGCCCAAAGGGGGAGGCGCTATCACGGGAATGGGGGAAGCGTTAACCCCCACCGGACCGGATGGTATGGCCGCGCTATCTCTACCATTGCCTATTTCTGCCGGGCGCGGTTATGCGCCCTCATTCACTCTGAATTACAACAGCGGTGCCGGTAACAGTCCATTTGGTCTGGGTTGGGATTGCAACGTTATGACCATCCGCCGACGCACCCATTTTGGCGTTCCCCATTATAACGAAACCGATACTTTCCTTGGGCCGGAAGGCGAAGTACTGGTAGTAGCGGATCAACCGCGTGATGAATCGACATTACAGGGTATCAATCTAGGCGCTACCTTCACCGTTACCGGATACCGTTCCCGTCTGGAAAGTCATTTCAGCCGATTGGAATATTGGCAGCCCAAGACAACAGACAAAACAGATTTTTGGCTGATATATAGCTCAGATGGGCAAGTACATTTACTGGGTAAATCACCGCAAGGGCGGATCAGCAACCCGTCAGACATCACACAAACAGCACAATGGTTGCGGGAAGCTTCCGTATCACCACATGGTGAGCAAATTTATTATCAGTACCGAGCCGAAGATAACTTAGATTGTGAAACTAATGAAACTACGCTCCATCCACAGGCCACAGCACAACGTTATTTACACATAGTGTATTACGGCAACCGGACAGCCAGCGAAACGTTACCCGGTCTGGATGGTCGCGGCCCATCACAAACAGACTGGTTGTTCTACCTGATATTTGATTACGGCGAACGCAGTAACAACCTGAAAATGCCACCAGCATTTACAGCAACGGGTAACTGGCTTTGTCGTCAGGACTGTTTTTCCCGTTATGAATATGGCTTTGAGATTCGTACCCGCCGCTTATGCCGCCAAATACTGATGTATCACCACCTGCAAGCGCTGGATAGTAAGATAACAGAACACAACGGACCAACGCTGGTTTCACGCCTGATACTCAATTATAACGAAAGCGAAATCGCCAGCACGCTGGCATTTATTCGTCGAGTGGGACACGAGCAAGACGGTACTGCCGTCACCCTGCCACCATTAGAATTGGCGTATCAGGATTTTTCACCGCAACATAATGCTCACTGGCAGCCGATGGACGTTCTGTCTAATTTTAACTCTATTCAGCGCTGGCAACTAGTTGATCTAAAAGGCGAAGGATTACCGGGCCTGCTATATCAGGATAAAAACGCCTGGTGGTACCGTTCCCCACAGCGCTTGGGTGAAATTGGCTCAGATACCGTCACTTGGGAAAAAATGCAGCCTTTGTCTGTTATCCCTTCCTTGCAAAGTAACGCCTCACTGGTGGATATCAACGGAGACGGCCAACTTGACTGGGTTATCACCGGACCGGGATTACGGGGATATCATAGTCAACGCCCGGATGGCAGTTGGACACGTTTTACCCCACTCAACGCTCTGCCGGTGGAATACACTCATCCACGCGCGCAACTCGCGGATTTAATGGGAGCCGGGCTCTCTGATTTAGTGCTGATCGGCCCTAACAGTGTGCGTTTATATGCCAATACTCGTGACGGCTTTGCCAAAGGGCAAGATGTGGTGCAATCCGGTGATGTCACGCTGCCAGTCCCGGGTGCCGATCCGCGTAAGTTGGTGGCGTTTAGTGATGTATTAGGTTCCGGTCAGGCGCATCTGGTTGAAGTGAGCGCAACTACAGTCACCTGCTGGCCTAATCTGGGGCACGGACATTTTGGTCAACCCATCACCCTGCCGGGATTCAGCCAGCCAGAAGCTATATTTAACCCTGCTCAAGTTTATCTGGCCGATCTGGATGGCAGCGGCCCAACTGATCTGATTTATGTTCACACCAACCGTCTGGATATCTTCCTGAATAAAAGCGGCAATGGTTTTGCCGCACCAGTGACATTGCGCTTCCCAGAAGGCTTGCGTTTTGATCATACCTGTCAGTTACAAGTGGCCGATGTACAAGGGTTAGGCGTCGCCAGCCTGATACTGAGCGTGCCACATATGGCTCCCCATCACTGGCGTTGTGATCTAACCAGCGCAAAACCGTGGTTACTCAGTGAAATAAATAACAATATGGGGGCCCATCACACCTTGCGTTACCACAGTTCCTCCCAGTTCTGGCTGGATGAAAAAGCTGCGGCACTGGCTGCTGGGCAAACACCGGTTTGTTATCTCCCCTTTCCGGTACACACCCTATGGCAAACGGAAACAGAAGATGAAATCAGCGGCAACAAATTAGTCACAACACTGCGTTATGCTCGTGGTGCCTGGGATGGACGTGAGCGGGAATTTCGCGGATTTGGTTATGTAGAGCAGACAGACAGCCATCAACTGGCTCAAGGCAATGCGCCAGAACGCACACCACCCGCACTGACCAAAAACTGGTATGCCACCGGGCTGACCGTAATAGATAACACATTATCGACAGAGTATTGGCGTGGTGATAATCAGGCTTTTGCCGGTTTTTCACCACGCTTTACGACCTGGCAAGATGGTCAAGATGTTCTACTAACACCGGAAGATGACAACAGCCAATATTGGCTAAATCGGGCGTTGAAAGGCCAACTGCTACGTAGTGAACTCTACGGGAAGGATGGCAGTACACAGGAGAAAACTCCCTACACGGTCACTGAATTCCGCCCACAAGTACGTCGATTACAGCATACCGATAACCGATATCCGGTGCTGTGGTCATCTGTAGTTGAAAGCCGTAACTATCATTACGAACGTATCGCCAGCGACCCGCAATGCAGCCAAGATATTACGCTATCCAGTGATCTATTTGGTCAACCGCTAAAACAGGTTTCGGTACAGTATCCACGCCGACCGCAACCGGCAATCAGTCCGTATCCTGATACACTGCCTGATAAGTTGTTAGCCAACAGCTATGATGAACAGCAACGCCAATTACGGCTCACTTATCAACAGTTCAGTTGGCATCATCTGACTGGCAATGCCGTCCGGGTATTGGGATTACCGGATAGTACCCGCAGTGATATCTTTACTTATGGCGCTGAAAATGTGCCTACTGATGGTTTAAATCTGGAACTACTGAACGATAAAAATAGTCTGATTGCGGATAATGAACCGCGTGAATACCTCGGCCAGAAAAAAACCGTTTATACCAATGGAGAAAATGCAACGCCAACGCGACAAGCGCTGGTTGCCTTTATCGAGACAACGGTATTTAGTCAATCCACACTATCAGCGTTTGATGGGAGTATCCCATCTGTTCAATTATCAACGACGCTGGAACAAGCCGGATACCAACAAACAAATTATCTATTCCCTCGCACTGGAGAAGAGAAAATCTGGGTAGCTCATCATGGCTATACCGATTACGGTACAGCTGCACAGTTCTGGCGCCCACAAAAACAGAGCAACACCCAACTCACGGGCAAAATTACACTCACTTGGGATGCAAGCTATTGCGTTGTCACACAAACCCGAGATGCTGCTGGACTGACAACCTCAGCCAGATATGACTGGCGTTTTCTGACTCCTGTACAACTCACGGATATCAATAACAATCAGCACCTTATCACGCTGGATGCACTGGGCCGACCAATCACACTGCGCTTTTGGGGAACTGAAAACGGCAAGATGACTGGTTACTCTTCACCGGAAAAAACATCGTTTTCTCCACCATCCGATGTAGACGCCGCTATTGAGTTAAAAAAACCGCTCCCTGTAGCACAGTGTCAGGTTTACGCACCAGAAAGCTGGATGCCAGTATTAAGTCAGAAAGCCCTCGATAGACTGGCAGAGCAAGACCGGCAAAAGTTATACAACGCCAGAATCATCACCGAAGATGGGCGCATATGTACACTGGCCTATCGCCACTGGGCACAAAGTCAAAAGGCAACCCCTCAACTCATTAGCCTATTAAACAACGGCCCCCGTTTACCCCCGCACAGCCTCACATTGACTACGGATCGTTATGACCACGATCCTGAGCAACAGATCCGCCAACAGGTAGTATTTAGTGATGGCTTTGGCCGCTTGCTGCAAGCTGCTGCCCGACATGAGGCAGGCTTGGCCTGGCAACGTAATGAAGATGGTTCTCTGATTATAAGTGTCAAGAATACCGAGAATCGTTGGGCAGTGACCGGACGGACGGAATATGACAATAAGGGACAACCGATACGCACCTATCAGCCCTATTTCCTCAATGACTGGCGATACGTTAGCAATGACAGTGCCCGGCAGGAAAAAGAAGCTTATGCAGATACCCATGTCTATGATCCCGTTGGTCGAGAAATCAAGGTTATCACCGCAAAAGGTTGGTTACGCCGAACCTTGTTCACTCCCTGGTTTACTGTCAATGAGGATGAAAATGACACAGCTGCTGAGGTGAATATGTAACTTGATCAACCCCGCCTGGCTGACAGGCGGGAAACATAGATAGAGGTGAAAGGTGTTGTTCATAATACCGTCAAATACTCAACTTATTATCTGGTTGATCATTGGTTTTATTGCGGCTTGGGGCGGATTAGTAACTTTGGAAGCAATAAGGTATGCCCACTGCCACAGCAAACCATCTGTCTCCAGCTAAACTGGGAAATTATCTACTACACTATCGTAAGAAAACTAATATGCAGACAAAAATTGCGATTGCAGAAAGGATTACACACAACAACCCAACAACGAGATAAATCATGAAAAATATTGATCCCAAACTTTATCAAAAAACCCCTATCGTCAACGTCCAAGACAACCGTGGTTTGACAATCCGTAATATCGATTTTCACCGCACCACCGCAAACGGTGATACCGATACCCGTATTACCCGCCATCAATACAATACTCACGGACACTTAAGTCAAAGCATCGATCCGCGCCTCTATGAGGTCGGGCAAACCAACAGTACGATCAAACCCAATTTTCTTTGGCAGTATGATTTGACCGGTAATCCCCTACGTACAGAGAGCATTGATGCAGGTCGCACGGTCACCTTGAATGATATTGAAGGCCGTCCGCTGCTGACAGTGACTGCAACAGGTGTCATACAAACCCGGCAATATGAAACTTCTTCCCTGCCCGGCCGTCTGTTATCTGTTACCGAACAAACACCAGAGGAAAAAACATCCCGTATCACCGAGCGCCTGATTTGGGCTGGCAATAGCGAAGCAGAGAAAAACCATAACCTTGCCGGCCAGTGCGCGCGCCACTATGACACGGCGGGAGTTACCCGGTTGGAGAGTTTGTCACTGACCGGTACTGTTTTATCTCAATCCAACCAACTCTTGATCGACACTCAAGAGGCAAACTGGACAGGTAATAACGAAACCGTCTGGCAAAACATGCTGGCTGATGACATCTACACCATCCTGAGCACCTTCGATGCCACCGGCGTTTTATTGACTCAGACCGATGCGAAAGGGAACATTCAGAGGCTAACTTATGATGTGGCCGGGCAGCTAAACGGGAGCGGGTTAACAGTAAAAGGCCAGACGGAACAAGTGATTATCAAATCCCTGACCTATTCCGCTGCCGGACAAAAATTACGCGAGGAACACGGCAATGGTGTTATTACTGAATATAGTTATGAACCGGAAACCCAACGGCTTATTGGTATCAAAACCCGCCGTCCGTCAGACGCCAATCCATTAAACGCCAAAGTGTTGCAAGATCTACGCTATGAGTATGACCCGGTGGGCAATATCATCAGTATCCGTAACGATGCGGAAGCTACCCGCTTTTGGCACAATCAGAAAGTGGTGCCGGAAAACACCTACACTTACGATTCCCTGTATCAGCTTATCAGCGCCACCGGGCGCGAGATGGCGAATATAGGTCAACAAAGTCACCAATTTCCCTCCCCGGCTCTACCTTCTGACAATAACACCTACACCAACTATACCCGTACATATACTTATGACCGTGGCGGTAATCTGACTAAAATCCAGCACAGTTCACCGGCTGCTCAAAATAACTACACCACGGATATCACAGTTTCTAGCCAGAGCAATCGCGCAGTACTCAGCACACTGACCGAAGATCCGGCGCAAGTAGACGCTTTGTTTGATGCTGGCGGGCATCAGAACACCTTGATATCAGGACAAAACCTGAACTGGAATACTCGCGGTGAACTGCAACAAGTAACATTGGTGAAACGGGACAAGGGTGCCAATGATGATCGGGAATGGTATCGTTATAGTGGTGATGGGAGAAGGACATTAAAAGTCAACGAACAACGGACCAGCAACAACGCTCAAATACAGCGAATAACTTATTTGTCGAGCTTAGAACTTCGTCTAACACAAAACAACACGACCACAACCGAAGATTTGCAAATTATCACCGTAGGAGAAGCGGGCCGGGCACAGGTACGAGTATTACATTGGGAGAGCGGCAAACCGGAAGATATCGACAATAATCAGCTACGTTACAGCTACGATAATCTTATCGGCTCTAGTCAACTTGAATTAGATAGCGAAGGACAGATTATCAGTGAGGAAGAGTATTATCCCTATGGTGGCACGGCATTATGGGCAGCCAGGAATCAGACAGAAGCCAGTTATAAAACCATCCGTTATTCAGGCAAAGAGCGGGATGCCACCGGGTTGTATTATTACGGCTACCGATATTATCAGCCTTGGGTAGGACGGTGGTTAAGCGCCGATCCGGCGGGAACAATCGATGGGCTGAATTTATATCGGATGGTGAGGAATAATCCAATTAAATATCATGATACTGATGGTAGAGCCCCTGAAATTAAAGATGTCGAACACACTGTGATATATGGTTTCAGCCATCACCGCGGATCTGAGATGGGAAAAGCATTCGCAGCTAATAAGAATCCGGTTACCATCGATGAATATAATGCCGGGCTTGGTATCATGGGTGAATTAAGTCTGTCTGATTATTTTAGAATTTCTCAAAATCTTAAAGAAGACAGTCCACCTAAATTGAATGAGGGAAATATAAGAACTAACTCACGTAAATATCTGGATGCAATGGGTATAGAGGAAAGTTCAGCTACTGCTAAAATCAAACAGGAAGCCTATGAACAACAATATGCTTACACTGCGTCATGGAGTTTTCATATGGTAGAAAATAAAGGAAAACTAGATATTCAGAGTAAAATAAAAAACCTTCTACCGTCAAAGGGACTTTTCAGTGGGTTATCCGGCCAAAAACGATTCCAGAAATTAGACGCATTTATTTTAAAAAATAGTGATGGTAGCGATTTCACTATTCAAAGGCAGAGAGATATATTAACGAAATTTGCTTCCGCAGGAAATGCAGGAGAACTTGAAAGCACCTTATCAGCAGCAGACCAATCATGGCTAAAAAATACTATTGCAACGGCATTCTTTAGACAAACAAGTAAATTAGGTATGGATTGGTTTATAAAACAACTAGCATCACCTGATTTCAGATTTGTTATGGCTGGATATAACGGGGAAAAATTGACTATCGAGCAGCTAAATTCAGATAAACCCTGGAAAACAGGAAAAAGAAGGAAAGAAGGTCCGAATGAATATGCCGAAGCAATAAC
This sequence comes from Photorhabdus sp. RM96S, assembly GCF_042879335.1. NCBI lineage: Bacteria > Pseudomonadati > Pseudomonadota > Gammaproteobacteria > Enterobacterales > Morganellaceae > Photorhabdus > Photorhabdus sp. RM96S. The sequence continues at coordinate 125,210 of NZ_JBHFKT010000011.1, forward strand.
TTTCTCTGAAATTCGCCACGCCTATAGGAAGGGATACAACAGTAAAATAAACTTTATCCAGAAATAATTAGGGACAAGCCATGAGAGAATATTTATCTCATGGCTTGATGACTTTTAACATTCAATATTACATAATTAAAACAATATCTAACCAATTAAAATAACAATACCTTATCTCTCATACTAAAATATCAAATCAGAAATTAATGAATTTAATGGTTCTTTATATTTATTTCTGAGAGCATAAGCACAATACCTTACCGATGGTGCTGGACGTGATTCAAAATTCAAAAATACTATACCTTTATCAATATGGGCAGAATAGCGCATTTCATTGGGAGTCATTAAACTTATCGCGACACCCGCTTTTACCAGATCCAATCTATTAGTAAAATCAGGGATCGTCAATAACGCTAAATTCTGGTATTCAGGCAGATAATTCAATGGCATAAAATTATCGCATTGTTTTAAAAAGGCACTATTATGCTGAACCAAAGGAAAGCTATATATTATTTCATCAACATGACTCTCTGGTTCTAAAATATCATTGGATACGGCAAGGGACAACATTTGATAAGCACCATCTATCCTGATGATATCATCATTATCTGGATAACATTCAGTCGTCACATAAACCGTTATATCCCCTTTCATTAAGGAAGAAAATACTGCATCTTGTCTTATTAAATCATCAATGAGGAAATTGTTGATTATACAAATATCGCGGTAATGATAACGTTGCACCGCTCTTTTTACGACCGTAGATATCTTATTAACATATTCTCCACTTGTGCCAATAACCAATTTGTCTCTGTTTGATAATTTATAATTTTTACGACAATTCCAGTTATCCTCAACTTTCTGGATCCTTTCATAACACGGTAACAACTCCTGATATAATGCCTTACCCTCTTCTGTGAGCTTGGTTTTTCCCGGTAGTCGCTCGAATAATTGGCACCCCACACGTTGTTCCAGTTGATATACGATCCTGCTAAGTGGAGAGGGGGTAATGCAAAGCGTATCCGCTGCTAACGTGAATGACTCTTTCTTCGCTGATTCCATAAAATACTTTAGTTGCTTTGAACAAAATATCATCACATACCCTCTTGTTTTCATTCTAGAAATAGAATATTAACCATAGAACATGACAACGATGTTTCTACTTTGCATTCTTTTACATTAGGACATGCATTAATTGATATTGTATTTCACCACTTTAATTCTTAATATTTGTTTAATAATTACATTATATTTATAAAATAAATATAATTTACCACTATGTTGGAATAATGATTTTAATGAAAACCCAGATCATTTCATTGAATATAAATATATCTTATCATCATTCATATTTTATATTTCAATTTATTACAAAAATATTTCCATTAAACAAACCAAAATATAACATCAAATAATTTACATCAACCACAACTTATTAATATTTCACAAGAAGAAACTAACCACATTTCTTCTTGTTTAAAATAGCCATCATAATGATAGGTTTATAAATTCGTAAAATATTGACCATTTACTCGCTAATTAATGCCCGTATATTGTTCATCGAGCGTCTGTAAATAATCTGCACTGGTCAGGTGACTAATATTACATCCACTTTCTAAACGCGATTTCAGCCAATCAATAATCCGTTCCTGTAATTTCCCTGCTGGCTTATCCAGCTTATCAGCCAATTCACCGTGGTTTTCCCATAAATCGCTAATAAGTGCGAATACCTGACCTTGAAAAGCATAATCAGAATGTAACCAAGCCTCAATTAAATGGTCGCCCAAGACAAAGGGTTGTTCACTGCCACCGTGACCACAATTTTCAGGCCGATAATAAATCTGCGGCTCGGGCATATCGATCATGAGTTCACTTACCGGTGTCAAAAATGCCGACCAATCGCTGACTATCATTGCCGGTAATAACTGACCGAGGATACGCGCATCCATACTGCGTAAGAGCACCTGTTTCTCCTGTAATATCACCTGCTGGCGTGAACGCCAATGATTAAGCTGTCGCGCCCATAAATCCTCACTGCGATAAGCCCAACCCCAACTGTTATCGCTCAGGGTATGGCTATCAAGCAGATGACCGATTACTGACAGACAACCTGACTTAGGCTGAATCAGCCAGGGGCTTTGCGCCAGCATGTGATCCATCGGTGTATTGCTGTATAGCGGAAAAGCCTGCTCTACCCAGTCATTACGATAAAAGAGCGCCACCGGGTTAGGTTCCGCCAGTGAATTGAGCATAAAGAAAACAGGCGGCTTATTAGGCGTAGTCAGCCATTGTTTCCAGTTCATAGAAGTGTTCATACATCCTCCTGGTTATCGATAATCAAGTTAGCTTCCAATTGAGCCTGCACAGCACAAAGCGGTCTGGCAGGATACTTAAGGCGCGACGCCTTCCACCGTAATCAATTGTTTCTTCTCGTCAGGTGGAAAAGGAAAAAGCCAGTCAAAAAAAGTGTCCCCAAACGCCCAGTAAATAAAATAGAGAAATAATAAGGACAGCGTTATCTTCAATATTTTCATACGGACAGTTCCTTTTAATAACAATATTCTCATGTTGGCATTTAGATAAACTGGTGATACGACCTTAGTAGAACGTTACTTTATGTAACGGGTATCTACCATTTGAGTATTGATTTCAATGTGCCCACCGGGGTACTCAACCCATTCACCTTTCTTAGTTACTATAACCTTCGGCATTTTAGTTTCATCCAGCTTAGGTTTAAAGGTGATTTTCCATTCCGCTCCTAGAATTAATTTCAGCCGAAAAGGAAACGAATCTACATTGCCTTGTAAGGAAATACTGTTTGGATATCCTTCGACCATGTTCAAAACCGGGTAAATAACCGGGCTGAAATTTATCGTATTCAATGCACGGGTCTCAGAGGCTTCAGAATAATTTGTTCGCGCTGCATCGTTGATAAAAGCGACTAATCCTGTCCCAAAATAGGGTTCGGCACCTTTCACTAGATGACTAACATCGGTATAACCCACCGCCACAAACGCTCGATTAATTTTCCATTTACACCAGCCTCCACCACTAAAAGGTAATTTTGCCTGAAAATAACCAGTCTCTGGATCAGCCTTTACATCCAGACTCAATCTGTTATAGGTTGGTACCTTATAAGGCGACATACCCGCATCAAACTGATATCTAAGACAGTCTTTTGAGATATATTGCGCAGATACATACGGTTTTGTGTATTTCGGCACAACACCTTCCACCGTAATCAACTGTTTCTTCTCGTCAGGTGAAAAAGGAAAAAGCCAGTCAAAAAAGGTGTCACCAAACGCCCAGTAAATAGAATAGAGAAATAATAAGGACAGCGTGATTTTCAATATTTTCATACGGACAGTTCCTTTTAATAACAGTATTCTCATGTTGGCATTTAGATAAACTGGTGATACGACCTTAGTAGAACGTTACTTTATGTAACGGGTATCTGCCATTTGAGTATTGATTTCAATATGTCCTCCGGGATATTCAACCCATTCACCTTTCCTAGTTACTATAACCTTCGGCATTTTAGTTTCATCCAGTTTAGGTTTAAAAGTGATTTTCCATTCCGCTCCTGGAATTAATTTTAGCCGAAAAGGAAACGAATCCACCTTCCCCAGTAAGGAAACTCTGTTTGGACGTCCCTCAACCATTTTCAAAACAGGGTAAATAACCGGTCTGTAGTCTACAGTATTCACTGCGCGCGTCTCAGAGGCTTCAGAATAATTTTCTCGTTCGGCATCGTTGATAAAAGCGGTTAAACCTGTCCCTGAATAGGGAATAGCATCTTTCATCAGGTGACTGACATCGGTATAATTCGCCGATACATAAGCCCGCTCAATTTTCCATTTACACCAACCCCCGCCACTAAAAGGCAATTTCGTCTGAAAATAACCTGTTTGGGGATCAGTGGTTACCTCCTGATAAAGCACATTATAAGTCGGTACTTTATGAGGTGACATACCCGCATCAAACTCATATTCAAGACAAGATTTTGAGATATACCTTGCAGGGCAAGATCGTGAATATTTTGTTAAAAAAATCAGATTTGACCGACGGTAATAGTTATGATCTCATACTCTCTTTTTGAGAGCAAAAACCATGTGCTTTGATATTTTTA